>CAZILO010000015.1:0-15926 GCA_964540085.1 uncultured Thermotogae bacterium | reverse complement strand
AAATCCTCTTCCGCTTTCGCTTTGGGTTCACAAAGTCACTTATTCCCTCGCCGATCAGCCCGAACCCAAGCGATAGGGCGATAATCATCAGCCCCGGAAATGTAATCAACCACCACGAACCGGACTGCAGGAACTTCTGACCATTCTGGATATCAAACCCCCAGTCCGGCGCCGGCGGCGGCAGCCCAAACCCGAGGAACGATAGGGCAGCGACGGTGAGAATCGCATCAGCAAGGTTAAATGAAGAGACAGCCATGATGGCGTTTACCGTATTGGGAGCAACATGGCGCAGGATAATGCGAGAATTGCTCGCCCCCAGCGCCCGTATCGCTTCGACATATGTAGCTTCCCGCACTTGCAACACTTCAGCACGCGTAACCCGGAAATAAGTCGGAATATACACGATCCCCACTGCGATGATCATCGGCCCAATGCCGGCACCAAACATGGCGACGAGCACAATGGCAAGAATCATCGACGGGAATGAGTAAATTGCATCCATGGTCAATGACAGTATGCGGTCAAGAATTCCTCCAAAGAAGCCGGAGATCCAACCGAGCAATGAACCGACCGTCATACTCAGGAACACCGCAGCGAACGCAACGATGATTGACGCCTTTCCGCCCGCAAGTACACGGCTGAACACATCCCGTTGCAACTGATCAGTGCCCATCCAGTGACGAATCGACGGCCCCTGCAATCGCGGTGCACTGCGGTAATACACCGGATTATACGGGGTGTACCACTGAGCGATAATAGTAACAACGACAAACGTTATTACAATCGCTAATCCTACCTTGAGGATCGTCTGATGGCGAAGGGCGTGACGCCCGTTGGTGAACCGCAGCACTAGCCGATCGAGTAACCGCACAAACATGAACTGGTGGGGGATATGCTCAGCCATGCTAATACCTCACCCGCGGATCGATAACTGAATAAGAAATGTCCACAATTAGATTAATTATTGAAATGAACAGTGCAATGAACACTACACTCCCCTGAATTTGTGGAAGGTCACGAGATTCGATTGCGCGCACAAGGAACTGAGCTACCCCGGGCCAAGAGAAGACCGTCTCGGTTAGGATTGCCCCCCCCATCAAGATGGCAAACTGTAGTCCAACTACGGTGACAATTGGAATAAGCGCATTGTGCAACGCGTGGGACATGATCACTACCCGCTCTTTTACCCCTTTGGCGCGGGCAGTGGTAATATAATCGGCGTCCAATACCTCAAGCATGCTTGCTCGTGTCATCCGACCAAGGAGACCGGCTTGAGCAAACCCCAGCGTAACCGACGGAAGCACGAGGTGTTTAATCACGTCAACGATAATCTTTGGATCTTTGCTCAAAACCGCGTCGATCAGGTAAAACCCGGTCACCGAATGAAAATCCCATGCCAGCCGCCCCCCTATCCGTCCTGCTACCGGGAACCAATGTAGCTTTACTGCAAAAAACACCTGTAGCATCAGCCCAAGCCAGAACAGCGGCGTGGCGAATGAACCGATATGAAAGATGCGAACCGTGTGGTCAATTGATGTATCAGCGCGAGTAGCAGCAAGTATCCCCGTCCAGAACCCGAAGATGAACGCGAACATCATCCCCCAAAATGCAAGTTCCAGGGTGGCGGGAAACCTGGTGAACAACTCCGTCAGCACCGGTCGATTCGTTAAGTATGACTTGCCGAAATCACCATGGATAATTCCAGTGAGATAGTTGACGTATTGGACCTGAAGAGGAAGATCGAGCCCTAATTTGTGGGTGATCTCCTGTTTAAGTTGTTCAGAGACGTTGCGGCCACCGAGCATCGCTTCCACTGGTCCTCCCGGCGCCATCCGAATGATAATGAATACGAACGTAAGCAGGATGAGAAGCATTGGGACTGTTAATAACAGCCGCTGCGTGATATACCGGGTTATACCTCCCATTACCGCCTCATTCCCACAAACGTGTACTCAGAATGAAAATCAGCCAGCAGTATAGCGAATGTAATTACAAAATACAACCAAACCGGCGTTCGCCTTTGATTTACCGCACTGCAGCCGGTAGAATCCGGATTATTCAAGGAGAAACCGCATGCGTGGCGATAAAATTCGAAAATTGTACCTGGAATACTTCGAACGGCATGGGCACAAACGCTTGCCAAGTTCGTCTCTCGTCCCCAACGATCCCACGCTGCTGTTCACCGCGGCGGGAATGGTCCAATTTAAAGACATCTTCTGGGGACGAGTGGCGCCACAGTATCCACGTGTCACCACGTGCCAGAAGTGCTTCCGCACGACGGACATCGAGAACGTCGGCGTGACCGCGTTTCATCACACGTTTTTTGAAATGCTCGGCAACTTTTCGTTCGGCGACTACTTCAAGGAAGGGGCGATCTCCCTGGCATGGAAGTTTCTTACTGCAGAGCTGGGGATTCCCGCGGACAAGCTATGGGTATCGGTGTACGAAGACGATGACGACGCATACGCGATCTGGCGTGACGTGATCGGCATTCCCGCCGATCGGATCGCGCGGTTGGGTAAGGATCACAACTGGTGGGGGCCGGTGGGAAACTCCGGTCCGTGCGGCCCGGACTCTGAGATCTTCTACGACACCGGTGATGACACCGGGTGTGATCCTGACTGCCGCGGAGTGGAGTGTGACTGCGACCGGTTTTCCGAAATTTGGAACCTCGTGTTTATGCAGTACGACGCCCAGGAGGATGGGCGCCTTCTCCCGCTCGCCCGCAAGAACATCGACACCGGCATGGGGCTCGAACGCACAGCGGCCGTCCTCCAACGGGTAACGACCGATTTCGAGACCGACATCTTCGCACCGATTATCACGGCAATTGAGGAGCGGGCGCAGGCAGCGGATGACGTAATCGCCCGCAACATTGTCGCCGACCACGTCCGCGGTGCGGTGTTTTTAATGGCGGATGGGATCCTACCCGGAAACGAGAAGCAGGGCTATGTGCTGCGCCGAATCCTGCGGCGGGCGATCCGCGCCGGAGAAAAGATCGCGCTTGCCCCGGGTGGGCTGGCCGCACTGGTCGATCCGGTGATTGAGTCGCTCGGGCACGTGTATCCCGAGATTGTGGCCGCGCGGACGCTGGCGGCCCGTGTCATCGCGCATGAAGAAGAAGCGTTCCGGCAAACACTACGGGCGGGGGAGCGACGGCTGGCGGAGAAACTGGACGAGATCGTGAACCGCGGCGAGAAAACGATGCCCGGGGAGATCGCATTTGATCTCTACGACACCTACGGCTTCCCGTTGGAGATGACGGCGGAGATCGCGGCTGAACGCGGGATTGAGATCGATCGGGACGGGTTCTCGCAGGCGATGGCCGCTCAACGCGCCCGGTCGCGTCATGCACCCGTCGCGGCAGCAACCGGGGAGCTCAACGCTGACGCTACGGCGCTTCCTCCCACCGTGTTCATCGGGTACGATACGCTGACTGGCGATGGAACCCTAATTCGGACGACATCCGACGACAAACCGGTGTTTGTATTCGATCGTACCCCGTTTTACGCCGAGTCCGGCGGTCAGGTGGGGGACACGGGAAAAATCGAAAATCTCGACCGCACTGGCACTGCGACGGTGCTCGATGTCCAGAAAGACCCGTCCGGGGCGTTTCTCCATCGCGTGCGCATTGTGCAGGGGGAATTTCATGACGGTGACCGGTGTCGACTGGCGGTTGACGCCGACCGCCGCGCCCGCATCGCCCGCAATCACACGGCCACCCACCTACTTCACGCCGCGCTGCGCCAGGTGGTGGGGGAGCACGTGATCCAAGCGGGGTCGCTGGTCACCCCCGACGAGCTCCGATTCGACTTTTCGCACTTCTCCCCGCTGAGCACCGATGAGATCACGCAAGTGGAGGCAATTGTCAACCGGGTGGTCCGAGACGACGTGCCAGTCCACACCGATGAGATGCCGCTCGATCAGGCAAAGCAAACCGGGGCAATTGCCCACTTCGAGGACGAATACAAGGGCAAGGCACTGGTGCGGGTGGTGTCGATCGCCGATTTCAGCCGCGAGCTGTGCGGTGGTACCCATGTAACCCGCACCGGCGAAATCGGGATCGTGAAGATTGTCTCCGAAGAATCGGTGGCGTCCGGTACCCGTCGCATTCGTGCTGTGACCGGGGACGGCGCCCTGACGCGCTGGCAGAGCGAAACGCGGCTGCTCGCCGACCTGCGCGCACGGTTGGGGGATGACCCGCTCGGGGGGCTCGACCGATTGACGGAAGAGCTCGCTGCGCTCCGAGCGCAGCTACGTGCCGCCACGGATGCGATTATCCTGTCCAAACGGGATGAACTTGTCACCGGCGTGGAACGAATCGGGAATATCGCAGTTGTCGCCGCGCAGGTCGATATGGAGCTCGATGCCCTCAAGAGCCTTGCCGACCTGGTGGAAGAAAAGACACGTCCGGCGGTTGTCTTGCTTGGCGGTGCGGTCGGCGGTCGGGGAATTGTGGTGGCCAAGGTGAGCAAGGGAGTGAATGCTGCGTCCGCCGGCGATCTCGTACGGGAAATGGCAAAGATCCTCGGCGGCGGTGGTGGTGGGGCGCCTCACTTTGCCCAGGGCGGCGGACCGCACGCCGACAAACTCGGACAGGCGCTTACCGCTGGCCGCGCTGCGGTTATACGCCGTCTATCCGCCTAGCCGCACCGGCATGCACACGTACAGAAATCCTTCGTCCTCCGGTGCAATCTGTTCCCCGTCCGGCTCGATCAGCCCTGCTTTTTCCGGGTCGGCGAGCTGAAACGCAACTTCTTCCGATGCCATCCGCTTGAGGGCGTCGATCAGGTATTCCGCCTTAAACGAGATCTCAAGTTCCGCCGCCGGCACCTTGCGCAGGCGCACGCGTTCCTCCGCCTCGCCCTTCTCCTTCGACGACGAGTTGATACGGGCCGCGCTCTCCTCCGGAGTGACGCGGAACGTGACCGCGCCCGATTCCTCGGCAGCGGTGATCTCGATCCGTTGCAGCGTTTCCAGGAGCGCACGCCGATTGAACAGAAGGGCGATCGGGTTGTCATGGGGAATAACACGGTCGAAATCCGGGAACTCCTCAGCGATCGTCTTCGCCATGAACGTTACCCCGTTGGAGCGGAAGAAAAGCTGGCTCGGCCCCTTGTACACTTCGACGTTCTCGCCCTTGAGCTGCATCAGCACACGGTCAAGATCCGTCAATACCCCAGCCTCGATCAAGTACTCCCCTTCGGCGAGGACCTCATCGGGCTTGATCGTCTTCATCGCCAGCCGGTAGCCATTTGTTGCCACCATCTTGAGGGCACCCGCGGTGAGCACAAGGTCAACTCCGGTCAGGCTGAGGCGGGTCGTCTCCCCCGCCTTGAGAGCAGCGAACGCTGTCTGCTCCAATCCGCGGTGAAACTGATCAACCGCCAGCACCGCAATCTTATCCTCGGACGGGGTGGGAATCTCGGGATAGTCCTCCACCGGCAGGGTGGGAAGATCGAACAACGCCTCGCCGCATCGTAACTTAACAACATCGCTGTCATCCGTATCCCGCTTCAGGCTAACGTGATCATCGGCGGGCAAATGGGCAGCGATTTGGGACAGAACGGCCCCGTTCAATACAACCGTTTCCTCGGCATCGTGGTTTTCCGCCGGAATTTCGCACCGCACCGCCCGTTCCAGGTCAGTAGCGCTCAAACGCAGCCGATCTCCTAAAATCTCCATCTTTAGCCCAGCAAGGATCGGCATGCTGGTCCGGGTTCCGAGTGCATAGCTCGCAAGTTTCACCCCAAAAACGAGATCATCCTTCAACAGAACTAGATCCATGTTACTCCCCCTTGCACCGCAGGATTCATCGACATGATACCGCATCCGCCGCGGTTAACACAAAATTCACACCCCCAAGTGGCTCGCCACCTCAGCCGCGATCTCGGCCACCGGCTTCGTCCCATCGATCATCACCACCGTGGGGTCATCACGGGTAAGCTCGAGATAGCCACGGCGCACGCGGCGGTAGAATTCAATGTCCTCACTCTCAATTCGGTCTCCATCCCCGTGTTTGCGCGTCAGCGCTGCTTCAGCGGGAAGGTCGATGAGGAACGTCACGTCGGGCGTACGTCCCGCAGTGGCTGTATCATTCAGCTGTCGTATCAGCCCCAAGTCAAGACCGCGCCCATACCCCTGATAGGCAAGGCTGGATAGACGATAGCGGCTGGAGACGACGACTGCCTTCCGTTCCAGGCCGGGCTTGATCACCTGGGCGTACACCTGTGCGCGACAGGTGATGAGAAGGAGGAGTTCGGACAGCGGTAGAAGTTCGTAATTGTCACGTGACAGAAGGATGCGTCGCACCTTTTCCCCCACCGGCGTTCCGCCAGGCTCGCGCGTCGTTACCACCGGCAATCCGCGCGTGCGCAGCCGGTCGGCAAGCAACCGCACCTGGGTCGATTTGCCGGTGAAATCCAGCCCCTCAAACACGATCAGTTTACCCCGCAGTCCCATGCTGTTTTCCCCCGATCAGAGCGGCGATAACGATCACCAACGTGCCCACGGTAATACACGCATCCGCAAAATTGAACACCGAGAACCACCGCACCTCAAAGAAATCGATCACATATCCGAGCGTAATGCGGTCGATCAGGTTCCCGAGCGCCCCGCCCAGGACGAGAGCAAGCCCAAAGTTGAGCAGCCGGCTGGGGATGTGGACCACCGCCAACGTAACGGCGATCCCAACAGAGATGAGGGCCGGAACGAGGATAAACAACGGCCCGCTACGGGGAAAGATCCCAAACGCCCCGCCCAGGTTGTGCACCAGATAGATGCGAACAAATCCGGGGACAAGGACATGCGGCAGCGGCATGTGTACTTGCACCCACCACTTGAGAAACCGATCAATCCCGATTACACCCGCAGCGATGAGAAAATAGGAAAGGCGTGCCATGTAGTAAGGCTATCTCTTCACGCCGATCACGTCAAGAACGCGATTGCCATCCACCCGCGAATCGGGTAGTCTTCGGGCACTAGCTTGCGCTGAAGAAGGGACGATAATGCGATTAGTGCGTTTTACTCATCCTGATATCGCTGGGCCCCATTCCGGGACGCTGGTGGGAGAGATGATCCGCAGCGATGTGGGCGAGTACCCCCGAGCGGCGGTGCGGCTCATTGCGCCGTGCACTCCAACGAAGATCATCTGTTTGGGACGCAACTACGCCGCCCATGCAAGAGAGCTGGGAAACGCGATTCCGACCCGCCCGCTGTTGTTCTTCAAACCGCCGTCAGCGGTGATCGGGCCCAATGATGAAATCGTGCTGCCGGACAGCCCACGCATCGACTATGAGGCCGAGCTTGCGGTGGTAATCGGCACGCGGTGTCGCAACGTGCGCCCGGCAGACGCGCGCACTGTCATTCTCGGGTACACATGCATGAACGACGTTACCGACCGCGCCGCGCAGGAGTGGGATAAGAATTGGGTGCGGGCCAAGGGGTTTGACACGTCTGCTCCGCTCGGGCCGGTGATTGTAACCGCCGACGAGCTCGACGGCCCGTTTCACGTGATGTCACGAGTGAATGACGAACTGCGCCAGGACGGCACCACCGCCGATTTCATCTTCTCCATCCCCGCGGTCATCGCTGAGATCACGTCCCGCATCACCCTCGAACCGGGCGATGTGATCGCCACTGGAACTCCACCTGGAGTCGGCCCATTACAGCACGGCGACGTAGTTGAGGTAGAGATTTCCGGGATTGGGGTCCTGAGAAACCGCGTGCGGTAAGTTTATCCCGCCGGTGGCGGTGGCGGCGGATTGTCCCCGGATGACGGTGCCGTGACGGTGATCGTCGCAGTGTGGGTCGCGCTTGCTCCGTTCACATCGGTCACGGTAAGCGTGACGGTATACGTTCCGGCAACGCGATAAGTATGAGTTATGGTCACTCCGGAGCCGGATGCTCCGTCGCCGAAGTCCCATGAGAACGTGAGCGTGTCCCCGTCGGGATCGGATGACGCTGCAGCATCGAACGACACGGTAAGCGGAGCTGGGCCTTGCGGCGGCGTCGCGGTGAACGCCGCTACCGGCGGATGGTTGAACCATGTGCACCCACTGAGAAGTGCTAGCACACCGGCAAGCGCGATCAACAAAACAGTTAGCAACGATAACTTACGCGAAAGATTCATCTATATTCCGAATTACTTAAAGTGAGCCGTCTCGAACACGCGGCGATACTTGCGTTCAAACCAAAACAGGCGCAGATAATTCCCAGCATGGTGGCCGGTGTAACGCCAGCCCTCGCTGCCTTGAAACCGCCGTGCCGATACGGGTACTACGACATCACGAAGAAACACGATCTTTCCTTTGTGTGCCAGCTTAAACGCCAACTGCACGTCCTCGGCCTCGTGCGGATAATCACCATCTATACGAAATCCGCCAACGGCGTGAAACGCATCCGCTCGGACCGCAAAATTCGGACCGCAAAACAGCGGCCGCCCAAGCCGGTAGTTTAACCCCTGGAACCAGGGAAAGAACGAGCGTGCAAATCCGGAAATTCCCCGTGCCCCGGTGAGAAGCAACGTGCCATAGCTTCCCACCACCGTTGGATCGGTAAACGGCGCGCTCAATCGCGCCGCCCACTCCGCCGGCGGAGCCGCATCGGCATCGGTGGACAAAATAATGTCGCCACGGGCGGCGGTGAATCCGGCATGTCGGGCCCGCCCCACTCCCGGTTCGTCCACTCTAATCACCCGGGCGCCGAACGCACGCGCTACCGTACCCGTACGGTCGGCCGATGCGGAATCGACGACGATCACTTCCAATTCCGGCACTGTCTGGCGCGCAAGCGCCCGCAAACAGCGCGGAAGGTACTCTTCTTCATTTCTGGCGGGAATAACAACTGAAATTTTCATGATCTACATTGCAGAATTTTACCCCCTCAACGTGAGGGGCGCAACGTATCGTCCTCGTTTCATCCGGACATTCGTCCAGCGGAGCTGAAATCCCGGGTCAATTCCGGCGGCGGTGTGCTACGATGTACCATCCGGTGAGCACTACCGCGAGTGAAAACCCGATAATGCCGATGACCGTCGCCGGGCCGATGCGGGGGCCGATATTCGCGCGCATAGCAAGTGCCGAACCGATGTACAGTGTCCCGACGATAACCGCAAATGAAATTCGTTCCCATACTCGCAGCCCATTGGCCGTGGTGGTCTGTTCTTGTTTCGCCGCCAGTCTATCCAGCGCCGCCTCAATCGCATCGGGGAGGGTTTCCACTAACCGCCGGTACCGCTCCACCACCGGCAGCCAGTGGCGCACGCGAAACAGATCGGCGTACCGCCGCACGATGAGCCGCCGCACGTACGGCCGTGCCAACGTGATCATATCGAAGTCCGGATCGAGCATACGCCCTACTCCCTCTGCCGTCACCAACGCCTTTCCCATGAGAACGAGTCCCGCCGGGACCTTGAGGCGATGGCGGTGAAATAGATCGATTCCCTCTTCGAACAAGCGGCGAAAGTCGAGGCGTTTCAGCGGAACGCCGTAGTACTCATCAGTCAAATCGAGTAGGTCACGGCGGAGTTGCTCGGTATCCGAAGTCGGTTGCATGCACCCCATCGCGGCAAGAGCGCGGATAATCAAGTCGGCATCCCGCTCCACCACCCCGAACAACAGATCCCCGACCCGGTCACGCAACTGCCCTTCCAATCGCCCCATCATCCCGAAGTCGAGCGGGGCAATGACGTTGCCGGGCAGGGCAAGCAGGTTACCGGGGTGAGGATCGGCGTGGAAAAATCCGTGATCGAACACCTGAGTAAGGGTGGCCTTTGCGCCGTTCCATGCGAGAACACGGCGATCAAGGCCAGCGCGGGCAAGCGCGGCAGGATCGGAGATCTTGATGCCGGCAATGTACTCCATAGTGAGAACGCGGGAACTCGTGTAATCCCACACCACACGCGGCACTTTGATTGTACCGTCATTGGCGAAGTTGCGGGCAAAAATCTCCGCATTGCGTGCCTCGTGGATAAAATCGAGTTCCTTGCGGATATTCCGTGCGAATTCCTCCACCGTGGCCACCGGCGCGTACAGTTCACCGTCGGGAAGATGGCGTTCCATCAGCCGGGCGAGGTGGAACATGATGCCAAGGTCGGCGGCGATCACCCCGGGAATTCCAGGCCGTTGCACCTTGACAGCCACTGTTTCTCCGTCACGTGTGCGGGCACGGTGCACCTGGGCGAGCGATGCCGCTGCAATCGGTTCCGGAGAAAACGATGCGAATACCGCAGTGAGCGGGCGGCCGAGTTCAGCCTCGACTAATCGTTTTATCTCGGCAAATGGAACCGGCGGTGCGGAGTCCTGCAGTTTGCGGAGCTCAAATGCGATATCGGGCGGAACGAGGTCGGGCCGCAGGCTCAAAATCTGTCCAAGCTTGACGAACGTCGGCCCCAACTCCTCCAACGCGCCCCGCAGCCGTGCCCCCCGATTCGGTGGCGCCGATGAAACCCGCCCCCACGGACGCCGGCCGCGCACCAAGAATACCAGCTCCTTAAGACCGTGGCGGGCGAGTATCGTCGTGATCCGGCGCAGGCGCCGCAGTTCACGGTATCTACGTAGTACGCTGATCCCCGTTATCACTTAACCGTGCCTCGATCCGCGCTAATCGCTCCTTGATCTCCGTGAGATCATCCTTGCGGACGATGCCGATGTCATCAATGAGATCACGTACTGCCGCTTTCACTTGGTCAACCAGCTGCTTCTCCTTTTCCGTCGCTGCGGACACGAGCTCGTTGAGGTAGTCGGCACGCTCGTTCGCCGCGATTTCTCCCTTTTTCACGAGTTCATCCACAAGTGCTTCCGCACGTTCGCGCGTGAACTCGAACAGTCCCAATCCGAGCAGAATCGCTTTCTTGCTGTAACTGGACACGGTTACCTCCTTTGTCTATCCGATAACGTCCGGAAGGCGGGTGATGAAGCTTCGCATCAGACGTACGGTGTTCTCGAAATCGTTCAGGCGCATTGTCGACGTGGGTGAATGGATGAACCGGCACGGGACGGACACCACTCCAGCGGTCACTCCGGCCCGCGTCAGGTGGATCACCCCGGCGTCGGTGCTGCCGTAAGTGGGAAGCTTGTATTGGTACGGGGTCGCGTCGTCATCCGCCACCTGTTCCAGCGCTTCGACGAGCCGGCGCGAGACGATGATCGATCGGTCGGCAACTGTGATCGCCGGCCCCCGTCCCAGCCGCACCGGCTGCGACTCCTCCGGAACGCCGGGCATATCGGCGCCGATCGTTCCTTCGAGCGCGATCGCAAGATCGGGTTCAATCTGGTACGCCGCAGTGCGCGCCCCGCGCAGTCCGACTTCCTCACCAACGACAAACGCTAGAACAAGATCGACGGCGAGATCTACCTCGGCAAGCCGGCGCGCAGTCTCGATCATCACCGCACAACCGGCGCGATCGTCAAATGCCTTGCCCGTCACATACCCAGAGTGGAGCTCCATAAACGGATAATGAATGGTGAGCGGATCGCCGATGTGTACCCCCATCTCCGCTGCCTCCGCCCGCGATGCCGCCCCGATGTCGATGAACATCTTTTCAATCGGGATTGGCTGCTTCCGCTCCTCATCGGTCAGGATATGCGGAGGGGCGGAACCGATTACCCCGTATCGTTTCTCCCCGGACCGGGTTAGGATTTCCACTCGGTGTCCCGGAATAATGCGCGGGTCCCACCCGCCAAGCGGGGTAAACCGGAGGTACCCGCGATCATCGATCCACTTCACCATAAACCCGACTTCGTCCATGTGAGCGTCGAGCATCACCGTGAAGTTTCCCTTTCCCTTGCGGACGGCAAACAGGTTTCCGAGCGTATCGGTATTCACCGAATCGACGTATGGAGCAATGAGTCGACTGATCTCATCCCGAACTTCGTCTTCAAACCCCGACACCCCGAACGCGTCGGACAACGTTTGCAGCAACTCAATATTCATCACTACCGCCTCCTTCAGTAGAACACAAGTATAACCAACTTTGTGCGTTGACGGATATCAATCCCCGGGTAAACTTAATCAGTCGAGCACGCCAGCGATAAACGCGAAACCAATACATTTACAGGGAGGAAGCAATGTACGATCTCATAATCATCGGCGGCGGTCCGGCGGGGATGACCGCTGCGATTTACGCCGCTCGTAAGATGTTAAAGACAGCAGTTGTGACCAAAGATCAAGGGGGACAGATTCTCCTCACCAAGGAGATCGAGAACTGGCCAGGGACCACCCACATTGGGTCGTTCGAGCTCGCGCAGTCGTTCGTAAAACACGTGGAGCACTACGGCGTAGAACAACGGATCGGGCGACCGGTCACCGCCGTGCGCGCGGACGGGGAGAACTTCACGGTGGAGGTGGAGGGTGGGGAGACCCTGTCCGCCAAGGCTGTTGTCATCGCCAGTGGCGGCCGCAGCCGGCCGCTGAACGTCCCGGGAGAGAAGGAATTCACCGGCCGCGGGGTGTCGTACTGCGCCACGTGCGATGCGCCGTTGTTCGCGGGCAAGCCGGTGGCGGTGATCGGGGGCGGCAACTCCGCGTTCGAGGCGGTGATCGACTTTCTCCCGATCGCAACTGAGATCAACGTGGTGGACGTCGCCGATCACTGGTTCGCCGATCCCATCCTCCAGTCTCAGGTTCTCGGGTCGGACAAGGTGCACACCTACCAGCAGCACAAGGTGGTGGAAGTGCACGGGGATAAATTCGTGACCGGCCTTGTGATCGAGGACATGACCTCGGGGGAGCGCAAGGAGCTGCGCGTCGATGGGGTGTTCATCGAGATCGGGCTCATCCCCAACTCTGACTTCCTTAAAGGGTTTGTGGAGATCAACAACCGGGGAGAGGTTGTGACCGATATGCAGATGCAGACGTCCGTCCCCGGAGTGTTCGCCGCCGGGGATGTGATCGACCGCTCCGATAAACAGATCGTGATCTCCGCCGGCCAGGGGGCGCGGGCCGCGCTCGCCGCGTATCGCTACCTCGTCGAGGGCGGAAAGCTTGAGGGACGCGACGTCACGGTTCCACCGCCCGAGCAAAAACCGGAGCCGGGATCAATGTTCATCCCGCCGCGGGCCAATTAAGCAGCGCGGGGGCTTTTGGAGACCGTATTGAAAAAGGCGGGTGCACCCGCCTTTTTTTATTGGCGGCGGGGTAGCGTCCGCCACCCGCAGCGGTAGAATCTTCTAACCATGCATTGGCTCGATGTGGCGGTGGGCTATCTGATCAAATACGGCTACCCGATCGTTCTCGTCGGAGTGATGATCGAAGACGCGGGGATACCGATCCCTGGGGAAACAATTCTTCTTGTCGCCGGGTTTCTCGCGTTTCAGGGACATCTAAACGTGTTCGTGGTGATAGCACTCGGAGTGGTGGGAGCGATACTCGGAGACAACATCGGCTATGTGTTGGGAAAGAAGCTTGGACGGCCGTTTCTCGAACGCTACGGCCGGTTTGTGCTTATCAATGACCATAAGCTCGCGTTGGTAGAGCGGTTTTTCGCCCGCCACGGCGATAAAACGGTGTTCTTTGCGCGGTTCGTTTCCGGGCTGCGAGAACTCGCGGCGTGGTTTGCAGGCATATCCCGGATGCACTGGCGCACATTTTTCACCTACAACGCATCCGGAGCGGTGGCATGGGCTGTGGCCATCACTATGACTGGGTATGCCGGTGGGTATTTTCTCAATGGGGGATGGAAGCTCCTTGTCGTCTGGTTTGGCCGCGGCAGCATGCTTGTATTGGGATTCGCCGTCTTGATCGGGCTGATCGTTGTCGCGACCCGTTATTCCCACCGGGTAAAGGAAGAGATCGAAGAGCATTTGCCCAAGGTATTGGGGTTGCGGGAGCTGGTTTTGCTGAGTGCGGAGGTGGTTTCCGTCGCCCTTTTCCTCAAGATTGCCCAAGATGTAACCGCCCACGAATCGTTTCACATCGACCGGACGGTGTCGGTGGTGGTCCATTCGTATGCTGCACCGTGGTTGAACCATGTAATGCGCGGATTCACCACCATGGGATCGTGGATGGTCATCACTCCAGTAATTATCGGGTTGGGACTATGGTTTTGGATTAAGCGCGAGCGACGGGCGGCGGTAACGCTCGCCCTTTCCGGGATTCTCAGTTCATTGCTCGATTTGATACTTAAGGTCTCCTTCCATCGTGCCCGTCCAGATTTTAGCTGGTCGCCCATCTTGCACAGCTACAGCTTTCCCAGCGGACATACCACTACGGCGACCGCGGTATACGGTGCGGCCGCCTATTTTCTCGCGCGCCGCTACCCGCGGTTACGGTGGCCGTTGGGAATAATCACCACCATTTTGCTACTGGGAATCGGACTCAGCCGCATTTATCTCGGCGCTCACTGGGCAACGGACGTGATCGGGGGATTTGCCGCTGGGGGGCTTACTTTGTTTGCCCTTATCTATTGGTATAATAAAGATTATCATGTTTTTTCGCTTATAAAAACCAAGCTGCGGAAAAAGCATAAGCAACGGAGGCGAACACATGCATCTAAATGAGCAGCTGTTCCTCGCGATCAACCACTTGGCCCACAAAAACACGGTGCTGGACGCATTCATGGTTTTTTGCGCCCAGTACATTCCCATTATTCTCGGGTTCACCCTGATCGGGGCGTGGTTCTGGCCACGGGAACGACGCGCCGCGTTCAGAGCGGCGGTGAGCGGAGCCGGCGCGCTCGTGCTCGCCCCGGTCGTTGGGTTGCTGTACTACCAAGTGCGCCCGTTCGCCCTCGGACTGGGAACCAAGCTTATCCATCACGTTACTGACAACGGGATCCCGAGCGATCACACCGCAGTGTCATTTGGAGTGGCAGTGAGCCTGCTTCTGTCCGGCAGTGGGCTCGGGCCGTACGCAATCGCTCTTGCCGTACTTGTCGGATTCGCCCGGATCTTCGTGGGGGTGCATTTCCCGAGCGATGTCCTCGCCGGAGCGACATTGGGAACGCTTGTTGCGCTTCTGATCCATTGGGGAAGGAGGTGGATCGATCACGTTGCTGATTACATCCATCGCGTACAAACGCGGGTGTTGAGGAGAGGTTGATGCACCCGATCATCGCGGCAATCGTGTCAATTGTTGACAAGATGGGATACGCCGGAATCGTCGCCGCGATGTTTCTTGAAAGCTCATTTTTCCCGTTTCCAAGCGAACTCGTCATCCCTCCCGCCGGATACCTCGCGAGTCAAGGAACGATGAGTCTGTGGGCCGTTATCGTGCTTGGAACCATCGGCTCGCTCCTCGGGGCGGGATTTAACTACTGGATATCGCTTGTACTGGGGCGGCCGCTGATCCTCAAGTTCGGCCGTTATGTCGGCCTTACCCCGCGGGCGTACGAAAAGGCAGAGGACTTCTTCCGGCGCCATGGTGAAATTTCTACGTTCGTCGGCCGCCTCATTCCCGGTTTACGTCAGTACATCTCGCTTCCCGCTGGGCTGGCGCGCATGTCAGTTCCCCGGTTTACCCTATTCACTGCGCTCGGTGCCGGGATCTGGGCAAGCGTCCTCGCCCTGCTTGGTTATTTCATCGGCAGCAACCAGAAGCTGTTGCAGCGGTCGCTTCATAAGATCACGATTTACACTGGGGCGGGAGTCGTTGCGTTGGTCGTTGGATACATTATCTGGTATAAACTACGGAAGACATCATCTACGAAGACCGATAACGCTGAGCGTTAGGGGGATAAATGACGGATCCGGGTTCGACCGAAGGCACCGACATCCAACAGGCAACCGTTGATGAGCTGTTCACCAAGCTGGGCAGCAGCCCACACGGGTTAACCTCTGCCGAAGCGCAAAAACGGCTTGCCCAGTATGGCCCCAACGCACTCGAAGAGAAAAAACAGAGCACGCTCCTCAAGCTGCTCGGGTACTTCTGGGGGCCGATCCCGTGGATGATCGAGCTTGCAGCCGGCCTGTCGGCGATATTGAGACACT
>CAZILO010000014.1:0-16261 GCA_964540085.1 uncultured Thermotogae bacterium | reverse complement strand
CCGATCACCACGAGGCGGAACCGCTTTACCGCCAGGCCGAGCGTCGCTCCTTCCGCCGCGTCCAGGGTAAGCAGATTAACGCGCCACCGGATGAGGAGGAAGAACGTGAGCCCAACGGCGCTGATTCCAAACAGCGGCCACAATACGGCGAACCGGGCCCCGTTCAGGCTTCCCAGTAGCCAGTAAGTGATTGCGGGCAGAGTGTTGAGCGGGTCGGCGACGTACTTGATGAGCCCCAGCAGTGCATTGAAGAACGCGCTCACCAGTACCCCGGTCACCACGAGGACGAGGATCGACGCCCCGAACCGCTCGCCCACAAACAGCACCAGTCCCATCGCGGCGATGGCGAATAAGAACGCCATCCCCTCCACTCCGAGTGGCCCACGTGCGAAAAACAGGGCGAGCGATGCGCCAAACGCCGCTCCAGAGCTCACTCCGAGGATGCGCGAGTCAACGAGCGGGTTGCGGAAGATCCCCTGAAATGCAGCTCCACTCACCCCGAGGTTTGCCCCGATGCACAGCGCGGCGAGGATACGCGGCAGACGGATGCGGAGGATCACTGCGGTTAGGAGTGGATTCGTACCGGATAAAAACGTCGTGACGGCGGCGGTGAACCCGATCCGAAATCTCCCGATGAACAGCGATATGAACACGAGTGCAACCAGGAGAAAGATAAGTCCACCTGCGGCCACCCGTCTATTTTTCGCTGTGATCATCGCGGCAGCAACCGCGCCACCTCCGCGTCGGTGAGGGTACAGCCGTAGTAAGTCGAGTAAAATGACTTGATCTCCGGGGCAAGATTGAGCGGGACCACATTGGGATGGAGGACCGCGGCGAGCCACATGATCCCTAAGAGTGAGTCCGGAACCGGTGTGTCCCACGGCGCGATCACCTGGGGCATCTTGTACACCCGCCCGGTGCGTACGGCGGTTATCGCTGCCCAATCGGGGTCAGTCAGAATGTCGTGCGGGGTGACCGGTCCGTAGGGAGCGATCACGATTATGTCCGGATTCCAAGCGAGGACTTGCTCTAGACTGACGTTGTTCCAGTACCCGTGTAGTCCGGCGCTCACCGACTTGCCACCGGCGAGGGTGATCATGTCCGTTTGGTACATGTCACCGCTCGCCACTCGCAGCTTATCCGTACCGCAAAAATACACCGACACCGGTGGTTTACCAGCGGTGGCGGTTGCGACCGCGGTTGTAATCCGGTCGTAGTCGGCGGCAAATGTGTGTGCCCGCACCTCGGCAGCACCACCGAGCAGCGTTCCCGTTATGAACATTGCCTGCTTTAACCGCTCGGGGGTCTCCGGAATATACTCCACGGTTGGGATACCGAGCTCGTTGAGGAGCTTGTCCAATCCCGGATTTTTGCCCGGATTCGCCAACACGACGTTCGGGGATCGGGCCGCGATCTCCTCCACATTGGGAATGCCAAAGTAAATCTTTTTGCTGATGTTGGGATCGATGCGGGTGAGTATCGCCGGTAATTTATTCGGCGCTTTCACCCCGACGAAGTTGGCCAATACAAGCCGATTCCCAGCCCCGAGGGCGTATACGTAATAGGTCGCGATTCCGTACACGCTCGCGATTCGCGTTACCGGCTGGGTGATTGTGACTGTGCGGTTGGCTTGGTCAACTACAGTCACTGTCCCAGCGGCCGCGGTGGCCGTCAACAACAGGATTACCACTAGTGCTAGCGCTAGCTTCCTCATTGTGCCTCCTTCAGTATGGTGCTGCAGTCGTGTAACCAATCCAGCGTTGCTTGAAGCTGCCCGAGGCGGAACGTGCGGGCAAGACGGCCGATTACCACATCTCCCACTTTAAGTTGACGCCGGCGTGCCAACCGTGATCGGGTGCGTTCGAGGACTGTGATCTCCGCCGTCACTAACGCCGCTGTTCGTTCTGGCGCGAGTCGGTGAAGGAAATAAAGTTTAGCGAGAAACTCCACCCGCACGTCGCGCAGGTGGCGTACCGGCGTCATTGCCCACTTCCAAAAGGCGTCTTGGCCGGCTGGAGTGATGTGAAACGTCCGCCGCGGCGGTCGCCCGGCCTGGGGGACGGTTGTCCCGCGGATGAGGCCATCGCGTTCCATGCGTGCGAGGGTGGAGTAGATTCGGCTCGGGGCGATGCGCCAAATTGGGCTGAGGTTGGTGGACAGCCAGTTGCGCAACGCGTACCCATGCCCGTCTGGACACAGCATGATCGCGCCCAGAATTGCGCCGTCTATCGGAAACGACTCGATCGCCATTGCTCCTCCCAATTGGATTAGTCTCATAAAGAATAGCGATGAAAAGCGGAATTTCAAGGTTAGACGGACGAGGTCGCTCAACAGCGGCGGCGCGCGTATAATCGCTGGTGATAAGGAGGCAGGATGAACCGCAAAATGCTTATCGCCGGCAACTGGAAGATGCATAAGACCCCGGACGAAACCGAGGAGTTTATCACAGCGTACCTCGCTCGTTATCGGAAGCGGCCCGGGACGGATGTCCTCATCATCCCACCGTTTACCAGCCTTGACCGCGCGGGACGGCTCCTCGCCGAGACCGGAATCGCGCTGGGAGCGCAGGATTTGTACTATGAGGAGGAGGGGGCGTACACCGGGGAGATTGCCCCGCACATGGTCCGCGCGTGCGGATGCACGTACGCGCTTGTCGGTCACTCTGAGCGCCGTGCCCTGTTCAATGAGGACGATACCGTGGTGAACCGCAAGCTACATGCTGCCATCACCGCCGGGTTGACGGCGCTCCTGTGCGTGGGGGAGACGCTCACCGAGCATCGCGCTGGCAAGGTGGAGAAGCGGATTATTGCTGAACTGACCCGCGATCTCGCTGGGGTGACACAAACGGACATGGCGCATGTGGTTATTGCCTACGAACCGATCTGGGCGATCGGGACTGGCGAGACCGCCACGCCGGCGGAAGCGCAAGCGACGATCAAGTTGATCCGCGACTGGATTACCACCGCTTATAACGATCAGACCGCGGCGGCAATGCAGATTCTATACGGAGGAAGTGTGAAACCCGGGAACGCGGCCGCGCTTCTTGGCCAGCCGGATATCGACGGAGCGCTCGTCGGTGGTGCGTCGCTCGACCCGGAATCGTTCATTCAGATTGTCGATGCCGCCCTTGACAGATAATCAGCCCTCGGTTACGGTAGCGGGTGGGGGTAGAATGGTATTCACGATTCCGAACCAGATTACCCTGGCCCGCATCGCGAGCGTGCCGCTGTTCATGTACTTCGTCCTGCACGGGACGCGAGTAACGACGATCCTGGCGATTGTGATCTTTGTGCTCGCCGCTGCTTCTGATGCCATCGACGGATACCTCGCACGTAGCCTGAGTCAGACCACGGTATTCGGTAAGTTTGCCGACCCGATTGCGGATAAGCTCCTCATCGCTGGTGCCCTTATCTCGTTTGTCCAACTGGGGGAGCTGGAGGCATGGGGAGTGATGGTGATCATCTCGCGCGAGTTTCTCGTCACCGGTCTGCGCATCCTCGCCATCGCCGAGGGGCGGGTGATTGCAGCGAGCCCGTTGGGAAAACTGAAAACCGTGTCTCACATCGGTCTTGTTCTCACGATCCTCGCCACACGCACATTTGCGTGGGGACAAAGCGGGCAGACGGCGAAGGGCGCATTCCTCTATCTGGCGGTGGCATTGGCGATCATCTCCGCCGGCGAGTACTTCTACCGCTCCCGTGATTTGTTTCACTAACGATACCTTTGTCTTTTCCTGGGGTGTGCAATCGGCCGCATCGGCCTGACCTACGGCCGTGACGTACACCACTGTCCCCGGCACACTCCCGGTAGCATCAGCATATCAGGAGTGGGGAATGAGAAGAACGGTATTGCTTGCTATCGTGATTTGGTTCGTGGTTGCCGCGGTTGGGTACGCGGCGTCGATTAGTGTTACTCTGTCGGCTGACCCCGTTGCGGTGGCGCGCGGCGCCGACGTGACATATACGGCTGTGGTGGAGAATTCTGGCGCTGCTGCCCATTCTGACCTCACTTTGCTCGATAACCTGCCCTACGGCCTCGATCAGTGGCACGCGAGCTATCGCCGCGACGGCGGAACATGGATGGCGTATCCAGCGAACGGGATCATCCCAATTGGAACGCTGGCGGCGGGAACGACGACGAAGATTGAGATCAAGGCAGCGGTGGGATTCTTTGCCCCGGGGGAGATTTCCAACACCGTGACAATTACCGACACGAACGGCCCGCTGACGACGAAGACGATCGTAGTTAACGTACTACCCGCAGTCGATGCCGGTGCTGACAAGATGGTTGGACCCAATGGGACGGTGGATCTGTCCGATGCGAGCGCGAGTGACGGTGGCGATGGGATTGCGTCTTACTCGTGGTCGGATAACGGCGCCGGGGGTAGCTTTAGCGATTCCCATGTTCTCCATCCCGTCTACACCGCGCCAACCGCGAGCGGACTGTTCGTGCTCACTCTCACCGTTACCGACAACCAAGGTGGGATCGCTAGTGATTCGCTGCGGTTGCGGGTAGACGCGTTCCCTACCGTCGATGCCGGTGCGGACAAGACGGTTGATGAGGGGAAAACGATCGCGCTGTCCGATGCGACGGCATCCGACCCTGATGACTGGATCGAGCACTACCAGTGGAGCGACGGCGGTGCCGGCGGGAGTTTCTCCCCATCGGCGCAGGTGTGCAATCCCACGTACACTGCGCCGCTTGTCTCCGCGTGCGCCGGCAAGGATGTCACCCTCACCCTCACTGTAACCGACCACTACGGTGCCCAGACGAGCAATTCGCTTATTCTGCACGTGAATAATGTGAACGTGCCCCCGACTGCCACTGCGAGCCCGGATAAGCATGTGCATTCTGGGGACGTGGTAACGCTCACCGGCACCGGTACTGATTCCGACGGCACGATCGCCGCGTATGCGTGGACGCAGGTCAGCGGGCCGGTAGTCACCCTTCACGGCGAGAACACAACCGCCCTCACGTTTACCGCACCGACCGTCACGACGACGACCACGTTGCGGTTCCGTCTCACCGTGACGGACGATTGCGGCGCCACTGATTCCGACGAAGCAGTGGTCACTGTCGCGCCGGCACCCGCGCCTCCACCGCCGTCACCGCCTCCGGTTAAGTCGGCGCGCGTTGCGGTGGAGATCAACGCGGTTCCCACGCGGGCGACGATCGGCGACCGAGTGACGTACACGTACACCGTGCGCAACACCGGCGAGGCGCAGCTTGTCGATGTTAACGTCCGTGATGACAAACTCGGAGCGATCGGCCTTGATCGCACGACGCTTGCACCGGGGGAAACGGCGATCGGTCATGCCACAACGACGATTGCGGTGTCGGACTTTCCCGGCCCACGCGTTGATACCGTCACTGCCACCGCTCGCACCGCGGACGGCCGCGAGGTGCACGCACAGGCGAGGACAATGGTGGAGCTGTACACCCTGCCCGCGTATGTCACGATCACGATCACCGCGATTGACGCACGCGGGTTTCCGCTGACACCATTTTCTCCGCTCAAGATCGGCAATGTCGTCACCTACGTGTACCGCATCACCAACACCGGCAAGGCAAAACTGGACCGGATCAGTGCGGTCGACGATCGTCTCGGCCCCGTTCATCTTTCCCGCACCGCGCTTGCGCCGTGGGAGAGCGTCACCGGAACGCTCACCCGCACGATCACTGAGGCCGATCTTCCTGGCCCGGTTGTGAATACCGGCACCGTCGTCGCCTACGATCCGACCGGGCACAAACTCACCGACACGGCGACGATAACCCTGCTTCAGGTGACTGGTGCAAAGACACTGGAATTGACCAAATCGGTCGACGCCACCACGGCGGCCGTCGGGGACACGCTTGTGTACACGTATACGATTACGAATGCAGGCCAGGTCACGGTTACCGATCTTGTGCTGACCGATGACCATCTCGGAACCATCCCGCTTCCCACCACCGTTCTCCTCCCCGGCCAGTCCATTACCGTTACTGCGACGTATACCGTTACAGCGGCTGATCTACCCGGACCGCTTACTAACGAAGCGCATATCACCGGGCGCGGGACCGTGGGGACGGTGTCATCGAATGCGACTACGGCCAGTGTGACGTTGACCGGCGGGGTTGCCGGTGGCGGTGGTGCAGTCACCGCAAAGTGTGACGGTCGGGTGATCATCTCCGAGGTGGCGTGGGCTGGGACCCCATCCGACCCGGACGCACAGTGGATTGAGCTTGAAAACCTGGGGGACACGCCGGTTGATCTCACCGGGTGGCGAATCGGGTGGTATCCCAACGGCAAGGACCCGCATGACAAGAGTGTGTGGACGTGGATCCCGCTGCAGGGAACGATCTCGCCGTCACCAACGCATCCGTGCACCAACCCCCGTCGTCGCCCCAAGATCGCGTTCGTGAAACAGCCCGGCAACGACTACGCGTGGCAGGTGGTGGACATGGATTGGTGGGTGGCGGGTAAACACGGGAAGGATGGGCGTGGCTTTTATCTGCTCGAACGGGGGAGCGACGCTACGGTGCGCGACGTTACTGCTGACCTTGTGTACCGCGCTTTGCTACCGCGTGCCGGCGCGGTGATCGAACTAGTAAGCGCGGGAGGGAAAGTAGTGGATACAGCCAACGCTGGCCACCCGAATACGCCGGGATGGGTGGCTGGAAACGCACATACACGGGCGACGATGGAACGCACTAACCCGCTGGGCCCGGATACCACTTCCAACTGGCACACCAATCCCGGAGTGCTGGTGTACGGGACTGACTCCGCTGGCGATCGCCTTTTTGCCACTGCGGGTAAGCCGAATTCACCCGACTTAAACACGCTCGTCGCCCTGGCGGAGGACCAAGTGACTCCGGTTGTGTCGACGACAACGGTGTCCCTTCCGGTGGGGAACACGCGCCCGTGGGTTAAGGTTGCTGCGGTGGGCATCGCTGCCGCCGGTGGCGGCGGAAGTGCACCGGCGATCAAACTTTCCACCGCTAATGCCGGCGGCTACACCCTCGCCGTTGATCCAACGACGTGGGCACCGGGTTCGTACTTTATCTGGATTACCAACGCGGAGGGAAAAGCAATACTGGTTCCAATCCAGGTTAAGTAATCAGTGTTTTTCCTCTTCGTACACGTTGGCAAACCGGTTGTCTTTGATGATGTTGTCCTTCATCGTTATCTGATCGACAAACATCCCGATGCGCACCCCGACTCCATGATCAAAATGGCGTCCGTTGCCGGTGATTGTGCATCCAGTGATGATCAAGTGGTGCACTGACTGGGCATCCATTCCGTCCATGCCGTTGTCGACCAGTTGACAGTTCTCCACCCGCAGCACATCGATCTCGCCGCGGGCGCCGATGATGTGGATTCCGGTCCAGTCGTTGTCCGCGCTGCGGCAGTTGCGGATCGTTACCGTGTTAATGTGCTCACGGTTGAGTTCGATCCCGTGACCGCTGGAGTCGTTCTTGCGCGGGCCGGTGACCGCGATTCCATCCAGGGTGACGTTATCAGCATCGATCTCCACTGTGCCCCAAATGTCGGCCATGCTCGTTGCGGTGGGATCAGTTGTAATCGTTACTCCCGGTGTGTACACCCATATATCGCACTTGTATTTGCCAGCGGCGAGCATAATCACGTCGCCGGGGTGGGCTTTGACATGGACATCAAAATAATCGGCGTCTTTCATCCCGACCGGCCCGGGCCACACGCGGTACGGAAGCGGCACCTGCTCCTCACGCCCGTTTACCGTTACAGTCTTGTAAAACTGTTCGGCGATGAGGACGTTACCATGGATCGCAATGTCCGCGGGGATATGGATCACCGCGGCCGCACCGACCACTGCTGCACCAATGATCACAGCGAGAAAAACTCCGAGGATCGTCTTCGTCATTCTTGCCTCCTTTTTTCCAATCCTACCGCAAAGTCCGACTTGGGAGCAAGTGGTTTGCGGCGGTGCTTGAGGGCAGCGACGATTCCCGTTGTCCTAAAGTCGCGGTACAGTAAATCGGCGTAAGCACGCGGCACACCGGAGCGCACGAGCCGGCGTCGGTACGCGCGCGCACTCAGGCGCATCCGGATAATGAAGCCGATCCCGAAGAACCCGATGCGAGTGAGGACGCGCACGAACGCGAACGCGATCCTCACCCACTTAAGAAACCGGTTCAGTCTTCCTCCTCTTTTTCGCCGTGATTGTCGTGGTCACTGTGCTTGCGGTTTCCGAACTTCATCCCTTCGCCAACGAGGTCGCGCAGGTTGATCATGTAGCCGCGTGCCATGTCGAGGGCATCTTCCTTGGGGATGCCGGCGTCGACAAGCTTCTTGTAGAACGTCGCCACCGCGTCGGCCATGCTCTCCGCCGATTCCGGCGAGTACATGATGTCCCGCAAGCCGCGCAGGAGCGCGGGCACCTTGTCGGATACCACATCCAACACCGCTTTCAACTCATCAACATCATCTACATCCATCGTTAGACCTCCTTTTTTCTGGTCGTAAACAGGTTCACCCGTCGTCCGAGCAGGCGCAGATCGCCATTAACCGGAACGTTGTTTCCCTTAATTGACAGCCCGAGCGAGAACCCGAGCAGGAACGATCCTAAATCGACCCGTGCTACCGGCACCTCACGCGTTGGTACCACCTGCGATCGCACCGTATCCGGCGCGCCGGGCATGTCTGCGATCGCCTGGTTCACCGTGTGTGCGAGGCGGATCGTCACTGCCAATTCGTCGCGGCACGCGGCGCACTCCGCGAGGTGGGCCGTCAGCGCACGTGTATCCTCCGGGGACAAAGTTCCGGTTGCGTACCACGGCATCAGTTCACGAGCGCGGTTGCAATCGATCATTGCAGCACCTCCGCCAACTTGCGTCGGGCGTGAAACATCCGCGATTTTACTGTCCCTTCCGGAACCCCGAGCAACGCGGCGATTTCCGGGTACGAGAGCCCCGCGTAGAACGTGAGAAACACTACTTCCCGTTGCGATTCCGGCAGGGCGGCGAGCGCTGATGACACCGCCTGTTCCTGCCCGACCACCGTGGCGGGATCGGGAGCGGATACGGGTTCGTCCGGCGCGCGTCGCGCCCGTACTTCTTTCCCCAGGAGGCGGTGCGCTTGATGGCGAGCGATCCCGAAGATCCAAGTGGACACGCGTGACCGACCCGAGAACCCGGTTGCTCCGTTCCATACGGCGAGCATAGTTTCCTGTGTCACCTCCTCGGCAAGGTGACGATCGCGCAGCAAGGTGAGTGCGTACCGGAACACCCGATCGGCAAACCGATCATATATGCGGGCGAATGCGTCCGCGTCCCCGGCTCCCACCCGTTCCAGCAGATGGGCGTCATCTCCCACCATCCCTCCTTATACATGTGGTCGACGCCAGTCGTTGAGGTGACGTACCACACCAGGATACCGCCGGCGTGCCGCGCGGTTTCGCCGCGGGGTTCCCCACAGCGCCGTGGCCCGTACCCCGTCTTCAACCATCCTGCGATAGTGCAGGCGCGAAATATCTTCAGTCGTTCTGCCCCATATATGCATTGTCTTTCCCCTCCTTCCATCGGTTAGTGCGCCGAGGAGGGAAAACGGTTCAATCGTTCCCGAATTCGACGCGGCAGTGATCACCGAGTAGAAGGCTGGTTGCTTGTTGGGAAACCGATTTACTCACAATGGTTCCCCGCCCGATCAGTGAGTCGGCAAGGGTTACCCCGGTGATCTCCGCCCCGGCGAGGACGATGCTAGCGCGCATTTGTGTTCCGGTGATGATAGCGTCATCACCGATTGACACATTGGGGCCGATCTTGGAATCGGAGCACGTCACCCCGCTTCCGATCATCACTGGCCCGATCAAAGTCGAGTTTCTGATCCGCGACCGCGGTCCGACCACCACTTCTCCAGTGACGGCGCAGTCACGGGCGATCGTGCCATCAATTTTCGTTTTGATATCCGCAAGCAGCTGAGCGTTTGCCGCCAACAGTTCAGGTGGGCGTCCCACATCCCGCCACCAGCCGGAGATCCGGTATGGGAGGACAAGGCGGCCAGCGTCGATCAGCCATTGGATCGCGTCGGTGATCTCGAGCTCACCGCGGGCGGACGGGCGGATGTGAGCGATTGCGGAGAAGATCGCGGGAGAAAACACGTATGCGCCCACAACCGCAAGGTTGCTCACCGGTGTTGCCGGTTTTTCCACGAGGCGGACGATCTTGTCTCCGGCAATCTCGGCGACTCCGAAACGGGAGGGATCGGGGACGGGATACAGGGTGATCACGGCATCCGCTTCGGTTTCCCTGAATCGTTCCACCGGCCCGGTTACCCCGGCCTCAAGCAGGTTATCACCTAAGTAGAGGAGAAACGGGTCATCGCCGACGAACCCGTGTGCGCACGCCACCGCGTGGGCGAGGCCGCGCGGGTCTTCCTGAACGACGTAGGTGAGGCGGACCCCGAATCGCGATCCATCGCCGAGGGCGTCTTGGAAGCTGCGTTGCGTGTTGGGACCGACCACGATGCCGATGTCGGTGATCCCGGCTTGGGTGAGCGTGTCCAGGATGTGTTCGATCACGGGCCGGTTGGCAATTGGGATGAGGTGTTTGGGCAGGGAATAGGTGAGCGGGCGCATCCGCGTTCCCTCACCGGCGCATAAAACTACTCCTTTCATTGCACCTCCTTTGTTGCGTTTTCCATTCTACCAAACAGGCGGGGGTTGCGTCTCGTCCGGTCACGTGCCTATACTCATAGTATGACCGAGATCGCGGTTGACGGGTTAACCAAGCGGTTTGGAACGGTGGTCGCGGTTGATCATGTGACGGCGGCGATTGGCTGGGGTGAGCTGTTTGCGATCGTCGGTCCGACCGGGTGTGGAAAGACCACGTTCTTACGGCTAATCGCCGGATTGATCCGCCCCGATTCCGGCGAAATTCGGTTCGACGGCGATGTCGTCACCAGCTTATCGCCGGCGGAACGACGGGTGCGAATGGTATTCCAAGATTTCGCCCTTTACCCGCACCTCAAGGTGTTTGACGCCCGCCGATTCTCCAACCTCGGGTTTCCGCTTAAACTGCGGCGGATGCCGGCACCACGGGTTAAAGAGCTGGTGGAGTCGATTACGCGGCGGTTGCGGATCGGTCGTAATCTGTTTTCCCGCCGTCCGGGCGAGCTTTCCGCTGGCCAAAAACAGAAAGTGGCGGTAGGACGGGCGCTTGCACTTCCACCCCGCGTGCTGCTCATGGACGAGCCGCTTGCCAACTTGGATCCCCAGAGCCGGCTTGCTGCCCGCGCCGAGGTCAAACGATTGCACAACGAGCTTGGGGGTACAACGATTTATGTCACCCATGATCTTGGGGAGGCGTTCTCCCTCGCCGATCGGATCGCGGTAATGCGGGACGGGCAATTCGTTCAAATCGCCGCCCCGCACGAATTGCAGCACAACCCCGCGAATGAGTTCGTGGCGGAATTCATCCGCAGTTTTCAGGAGCTGAACCGCGGGTTACTGGAGGATCGGTGATGATCCGGAGTGGTAGCCCGGCTCCGGCTGTCCGCCTTGAAACAGCGTCGTAAATTGTGGAGGATGAGCCATCACGCATTATGAGGAGGAAGTTTATTGAAACGTGTAACTATTGTGGCACTCATTCTGATCGGACTGATGGGAGGACTGGTGGCCGCTCAATCCGCGCCCCAGACCGCATCGCAGACGATCGCTGCGATCGTAAACGGTGAAGTGATCACTCGCGCCACGGTAAACAACGTATCCCAACTCAATCAGATCATCCAGTCGCTCCTTTCCCAACATTACTCATTCGTCGAGATCATGCTCACTACTAAGGAAGGGAAAGCATTTATCGATCGGTATCAACGTGCAATTCTCGATCAACTGATCAATGAGCGACTATGGGTGCAACAGGCAACCGCGCTCAAGATTCCCGTCGATGAGGACAAGGTTGACCAAGAGGTCACGGACCATCTCAATCAGATCATGCAGCAGAACAACCTCACCCTCGATCAGATCGATAGCATCCTCAAGCAACAGGGCTCGACACTTGAGAAGTACAAGGCCGGATTGCACACCAATTTCCGTGAACAGCTCCTTATTCAGGGGTTGCGCGCGCGGATCGTCGGTGGGGCGACGGTGAGTGAAAGCGAGATCAGCGCCTACTACAACGCGCATAAGAAGGATTACACCGATAGCAAAGGGACTGTAACCCCACTCGCGCAGGTGCACGACAAGATCCAAGGGATTCTGCTCAAACAGGCACAGGACAAGCTGTGGGACGACTGGTTCTCCAAGGTGAAATCACAGGCAAAGATTGAGATCAAGATGTGATTTGATCCGACTTTGAATCGCGGGCAGGGAGTAGCCTTGCCCGCGGTTCTTGCCTGGTCACCGGACAGTTCTCCTCGAATTTGGCCACGTGTCCTTTATCTTCTTCGGTCGTGTGGGGAAGATAAAAGCATGAAGAATGACGAGTTCATGGAGAAATTGGTTTCACATGCGTCGCTTGATGCGATCGATTTTGCCTGCGATCTGGAACGTGCACTTGCCGATGAGGTCAAATACCTGCGCCGCGTGATTGCTGCGTATGGGGAAACGGAAACGATGGAGCGGGAGGGAATTGTGCATGAATTACGCGCTCGCTTGATTGACAAGGATGCTCAGATCGCGCAGCTTCTCGAGGAAAACCGTTTTCTGCGCGGGATTATTTCCTCCCGCGAGTTGAAATGACTGACGCTTTCAATTAGGTTTTCACGCTGTGATGGCGAAATCAGGAATAGAAGATCATCTAGAGACCGCGCGTACAGAATATCGTCGCCTGGAAGAACAACTGAGCGACCCGGCGGTGATTGCCGATCAATCTTCCTACCGTGATCTGACGCAGCGTTACGCACACTTACGCCAGTTGATCGCGGTGGGGGAGGAATGGGAGCAGCTCACTGAGGCGATCACGGAGGAAGAGGAACTGCTGGAGGCGAACGACGATCTCCGTGATGAGCTGGCAGAGGCGATCGCGGCTGACCGTGAGAAGCTGGCTGCCCTTGAACGCCGCTTCTATCTGCTTCTTGTTCCTGATGATCCGAACGATGCCAAAAATGCGATTGTGGAAATACGTGCCGGGACGGGGGGTGAAGAATCAAGCCTGTTCGCTGCCGATTTGTTCCGAATGTACGCGCGTTACGCCGAGACAAAAAAGTTTAAGGTGACGTTGATGGACTCCCATCCCACTCCGCTCGGCGGGTTTAAGCAGGTTGTGTTCGCAGTAGAGGGTAAGGGAGCATATGGGTTGTTCCGCTATGAATCCGGAGTACATCGCGTGCAACGTGTTCCCGAGACGGAGTCCGCCGGCCGGATCCACACCTCAACCGCTACAGTTGCTGTTCTTCCCGAGGCGGAGGAAGTGGA
The DNA here is from genome assembly GCA_964540085.1 of uncultured Thermotogae bacterium. GTDB lineage: Bacteria > Bipolaricaulota > Bipolaricaulia > UBA7950 > UBA9294 > S016-54. Next base: position 2,894 of record CAZILO010000014.1, on the reverse strand, counting down.
GGTGACGATCGATCCCAAAGATCTGCGTATCGATACGTTCCGCTCTACCGGCCCCGGCGGGCAGAGCGTGAATACAACCGATTCCGCGGTGCGGATCACCCATATTCCCACCGGGATTGTGGTAAGTTGTCAAGACGAAAAATCGCAGCATAAAAACAAGGCACAGGCGATGCGCGTTCTCCGCGCGCGGCTTAAAGACCTGTACGAACACGAACAGGAAGAGGAGCTTGCCGCCACCCGGCGTTCTCAGATCGGTTCGGGCGAGCGGAGCGAAAAAATTCGCACCTATAATTTTCCCCAAAACCGGGTCACTGATCATCGTATCAACCTCACTCTGTATAAGCTCGGGGAAATTATGGAGGGAAACCTTGATCCCATTACTGATGCATTACGCGAGGCAGCAGCCGACCGGGTACGTGCGGATAATACCTGAGTATGCCGGGGTGAATACAGGCCCAGGTGTGGTAAAATTTGGCGGATAGCAGTGCAACAAAAATAACACAACACACGAGGTGATCGACATGAAATGGGTGCTGGTTTTACTAGGAGTGTTGGTGATCGGAATAGGTGGGGCAGCGGCGCCGTTGTCCCTGTGTGATTACCATGCACCGCAGACGAGTTTATCCAGTCTGAAACTATCGTTGAGCTACCATTACTTTGATGATGCAGCGACTCCGGCGGTCGACATCAATACCGGCCGGTTTGCGATGATTTATAACCGGATGTTTGATTCCCCGGACTTTGGGTATACTTTGTCCGGTACTGGGACAATTGATCTAGCGAACTTCGCCATTGCAAGCGGACTTGGTCAGGGTAACGGGACGTTCAGATATTACTTGAGTTCCGTACAGCCGATCTTCGGGTTTGGCGGTGTGAACACGTCTTACTCCATCGGGCAGGCCAAACCAGCGGTGAATGTGAGTATTGGCGTTGGGTACGGGCGGTTCACTAACGTCACCCCGCTTGCCAAGGCGGTCAAAATCCAAGATGATCTGCTCGGGATGAAAGCGATCGCCAATCCGTTGTCGGACAAAGCATTGATGGCAGTTGCCACCGTTATTGGGAAGCGGGTGGAGTACAAGACGGTTAAAGACCTAATCGCCGCGATTCAGCCGATCATCGAAAAAGATGCGGGAGTGACCCTCGGGGCGCGGGCGATTCTCACGATCGAGGACGATGTCCGCGCTACCGGCGATCAAGTGAGTTGTGGGTGGGCGATTCAGGCTGGACTGGGATACGATCTCATCTCTCCCGCCGGTGGGCCACAGAACCTGTTGTTAACGATCTCCGGCGATGCGGCGTTTGCTCCCCAACCCGGTGCCCAGTTGACGCTGCACGGCAACTTCTCAGGTCCGGTCGATATCGTAGCTGAGAACACCCTAACGGTAAATGCCACCTACAATTACATCGTGAACAGCGACATGAGCCTCGCCCTGAATTATCAACTGCAGCGCGTACAGCCGAGCGCGGGCGCGGTGACGCTCAGTCAGGCGCTGACGGCTTCCGCGATATTCAACGTCGGCGGAGCGAACGTATCGCTTCAAGTTGGATTTTCCAAGGGAGCGACGGCCACCGGATGGTCCAAGGATATCACGCTTTCGGTGGGGATGAACCTGCTGTAACGCGGTCGATCTTGATTAGTCCGTCCCGGGGAGACTTCGTTCTCCTCGGGATTTTTTTGTGCCCCGTGGCGTGCGGACACCGCATAGTCTGCGGATCTCGTCCATGTGAGTCTCCGCTGTTTTCCGCCCTGCGGTGACCGCTTGCTGAAACTTACTGAACGCGAGCATCGTAATCGTGTCCACTTGGGGGTGGAGGTACAGAAATCGATCGGACAACAGTTCGAGAGCATGTTTGATCTGGAGTGAGGTCAGTGCATGTGATGTAATGCGCTGCGCTTGAAACATTACGTCTAAGCTCGTGCGCACGTGGCCGGCGAGAGGAGCACCAGCATCGATTGCGATCACTACCTGAGCGCCCAATTCGAGCGCGGCATCGATCGGAATTTTGTCGATCACGCCGCCGTCGATTAGAAATCGCCCCTGGTGGTGTACGGGATGGAACACTCCGGGCACAGCGGCGCTTGCTGCCACCGCCCGATATATCGGGCCGTCGCGCAGGATCACGCGCTCGCCGGTAAGCAGGTCGGCCGCCACCGCGGCAAACGGGATCGTCAGCGCGGAGAAATCCTTGTTGGCGGTGAACAGAGAGAACAATTTATACATGCGCGCAAGTCGTTCCGGCGGGGTGGTATCCTGTCTCAGATCCTCTCCACGTACGTATTCCACTACCCCCCGTCCGATTGCTCGTTGAATTTCACGGGTGGTGCTTTCGGATACCCCAAGAATTTCGTTGATATCCAGCAGGCCAATGACGGTATACAATTTATGCAAGTCGAGTCCCAATGCCTTGACCGCCCCGATCACCGCTCCCATGCTCGTGCCGGTGATGATATCGATCGGGATATGATTTTCCTCCAGCGCCATTAGAATGCCGAGGTGGGCGAACCCGCGTGCACCGCCACCGCCAAGCGCCAATCCGACCTTCTTTCGCTTTAACAAGAGAAAACCCCCTTCAACCGGGATAGTAGCCGGATGAAGGGGGTTAAAACAAGGTTAGACTAGGTTAGTACATCGGCGGCGGTGGCGCCGCTGGAGTCTCTTCCTTTTCCTTGATTTCCGCCACCAACACATCGGTGGTGAGAAGCATTCCCGCGATCGAGACCGCGTTTTGCAACGCTGACCGGGTCACTTTTTTCGGGTCGATGATTCCGGCATCGAACATGTCGCGGTAATCGCCGGTGAGGACGTCAAACCCGACGCCGGGCTTCTGTTCACGCACCTTTTCCACGATGATCGCGCCCTCGTACCCGGCGTTATCCGCCAACTGGCGCA
>CAZILO010000013.1:0-16654 GCA_964540085.1 uncultured Thermotogae bacterium | reverse complement strand
GCCCGCACGATCGGATGGCGGGCGGTGGCCGTCTCGCTATCTGATTTGGCGGCAATGGGCGCCCGGCCGCTCGGTGTGGTGCTTGCGCACGGGGATCCTGATCTCACCGGGCCATTCACGCGCGGCGTGCTCGACGGTGCAATCGCGTGCTGCACACTGGTGGGAACGGAGCTTGTCGGCGGCGACATCGACCGTCATTCCGAACTGACGCTCGTGAGTACCGCTCTAGGCGAGACCGCGAATCCGGTGCGGCGCAGCGGTGCCCACGTCGGCGACGCGGTATGCATCACTGGTGAACTTGGTCGTACACAGGCAGCGCTGGCAATGTACGCAAATGGTGACACCGCACCCGCTGATCAATTGTTCACATTCACACCGCGTGTTGACTGGGGCCGCGCGCTGGCGCCGTACGCCACCAGTATGATCGATATCTCCGACGGTCTTGCACGGTCGCTGCACATTCTCGCGCGTGAGAGCAATGTCGGTTTCGCGGTGGACAGCGTTCGCATTCCCACCGTCCCGGAGTTTATGCGCGTGATCGCCCTTGGCCAGCAGCGCCGTGCCCTGTTGTACGGCGGCGAAGACTACGAGCTTTTATTCACATTGCCACACCAACGCGTCGATGATCTCCCCCGCAGCGTGCGGTTCACCGTCATCGGCACGGTGACCGCATCCGACGTTCTGTTGGACGGACGGCCTCTCCCTGACACCGGCTACGAGCACTAAAAAAGGGGATGGTTGTGATGAAACGAAGTTGGTTACTGTTGCTCCTAGCGGTGATAGTAGCGGTATCCGTTGTCGGGTGGGGAAAAGAGACACTCGTCGTCTACACCTACGACAGTTTCATATCATGGGGGCCGGGGGGAGCGCTTCAACAGGCGTTCGCGGCAAAGTACAACTGCAATTTGCAGTTTGTCACCGCCGGCGGGGCAAAGGCGACCCTCGCCCGTCTGATCGCCGACCGCAGAAACGGCGACACGCAGGCGGACATATTCATGGGTGAACTGAATGACGTGCCTCGCATATCCTCCTATAATCTGTTTCTGCCCGTACAGACAGCGAGCATTCCCAACCTGCGCGTCATCCCGACGAAGCTGCGGGAAATCGCGGCCACCGGGCTTGTCCCCTACGAGTACGGCTACATAACACTCACCTATGATTCTCACGTCATGACCGCAGCCGCGCTCCCTAAAACGCTCGCCGATCTCACCGCACCGCGGTACCGCAACATGCTCATCTGCGAAGACCCACGGACATCGTCAACCGGATTCTCGTTCTTGTTGTGGACAATCGCCCAGTTCGGCGAGAACGGCTACCTCACGTTTTGGCGCGACCTCAACCCAACGATCCTCACTATCACCCAGGGGTGGAGCACGGCGTGGACGATGCTCACCCACGGCGAAGCGCCACTGATGGTGAGTTACTCCACCGACGCTGCCTACGCCGCCCTGTCCGGGAAGACACCCCGCTACCTGTCGTACACCCCTGCGGGCGAGGGGTACCGCACCGTGTACGGAGTGGGGATCATCCGCGGCACCACGCAGCAAAAATTGGCGGAGGAGTTCATCAATCTCCTCCTTTCCCCGCAGATCCAGAGGCTCATTCCCGTGAAGGAAGCGATGTTCCCCGTAAACCCGAATGCTCCAATCCCAGCGGCATTCAAGAAATACGCGATCATACCGAAGCATGAACTGTTTCTTCCCCTCGCGCTGGTCGGTAAAAAAGCAGCGCAGTGGCTGAATGATTGGGCCGGGGTGATGACGAAACAGTGAGAACGGTGGGCCTTGCCGCAGTCATCATTGCGCTGGGATTCCTTGGAATCACGTTCTATTACCCGCTGTTCACCGTCATTCGTGACGGAATTTCCATGGGGGGAGGAGGAATCCTCTCCCCAATCATCACTGCGATACGCGATCCGTACTTTATTCATCTACTCACGTTCAGTGTCAAAGAAGCAATACTGAGCACGCTCCTCAGCCTGGGGATCGGGCTCCCGGGTGCGTTCATCCTCGCCCGCTATGAGTTCCCCGGGCGCCGGCTGGTGCAGTCACTCACAGTCGTTCCATTCGTCCTGCCCGCGATAACGGTAGCACTGGGGTTCATCCTGTTCTTCGGCAACAATGGCACTCTCAACCGATTGTTGATGTGGGCGCTGCACCTTCACCACCCACCGCTGCGACTGTTGTACTCGCTCACCGGGATCGTGCTGGCACACGCGTTCTATAACGCACCAATCGTTATGCGCGGCGTAGGTGCAGCGTGGGCCGGAATCGATCCGTCGTTTCACGAAGCAGCAGCATCACTTGGAGCGGGCCGGTGGCGACGGGCATTTGGAATCACGGCACCGCTGCTGGCACCGGCGATTCTAAGCAGCTCCGCGCTCGTGTTTATCTTCACCTTTTTGTCGTTTCCCATCGTTCTCACTCTGGGCGGCGCTCGCTACGCCACCATCGAGGTAGGAATCTACACGTTAATCCAAACTCTAGGCGATATACGGCTTGGTACTGCATTGATCATTGTCGAAACCGGAATATCACTCATTTTCTCCTACATCTATCTCAAAGCGGAAGGGCGGTTCGCCGTGCGCACACAAGGAGAACGGGTTGGGACACGAGTTGCTCTGTTTTCCCATCATGTCAGTATAGGCATTGTCCTTATTTATGTGTACATTGTGGGGATCCTAATTCTATTCCTCGGACCGATCGGGAACATCATCATCGATTCGGTGCGCAACGGCGCTCGGTTCACCATCGCGTGGTACACACGGTTACTGTCGCTTGGATATAACCCATTTCTCGGTACTTCCCCTCTGGGAACGATCGGAACTAGCTTGATGGTAGCGTGCATGGCGACCGCACTCGCCCTGCCGATCGGCGGATTGGTGGCATGGCTGGCCACGAAAACACGGATTCCGGGCCGGCGTGTGTTAGAGACGGTGTTTATGGCACCACTAGCTGTCTCATCAATCGCGGTTGGATATGCCATCATGCGCGGGTTGTCAACACCACCGCTGCGCGTTTCCGGTACGATTTTCGCAATTGGGATCGCCCATGCAGTGCTGATCTACCCTCTTGTCGCGCGCATGTTACGCCCGGTCCTGGAGGGAGTCGATCCTCATCTTGTTGATGCGGCGCGGTCGCTCGGCGCTAGTCGGGGACGCGTGTTTTTCGATGTTGAGCTTCCGCTCATCAGCCGAGGAGTGTTGGCGGCAGCAGTGTTCGCATTCGCGATGAGCATGGGGGAAATGTCGGCAACGATCATGCTCATGCGTCCCGGATTAGCCACGGTCCCGATCGCGGTGTACAGTCTTATCGCCGCGCGCCAGTTCGGCCCCGCAAGCGCGATGGCAAGCATACTAATCGTCGTGACTGGTCTGGCATTTATCATCATTGATCGTGTTGGCACAGAAATAAAGGGTGCATAATGTCGCGATTAGAGGTCCGCAATCTGACCAAACGGTTCGCCGACGTGACTGCGGTCACGGAGGTAACGTTTACACTTGCCGATGGCGAGCTGCTTACACTGCTCGGGCCGTCGGGATGCGGCAAGACGACGACACTGCGCCTTATCGCCGGGTTTATTCATCCCGACGCCGGCGAGATCATAATCGATGAGAAAAGTATGCTCCATCTCCCACCAGAGCGGCGCCATATTGGGTTTGTATTTCAAAACTACGCGCTGTTTCCGCACATGACCGTCGCTGCCAACATTGGGTACGGCCTCCGCTTTCACCATAAAATTGACCGAAAACAGAGGATAGCTGACCTGTTGCGGTTAGTCCGCCTCGATCACCTCGCGGCACGGCGACCTGGAGATCTGTCAGGCGGCGAGAAACAGCGCGTGGCACTCGCCCGCGCCCTTGCTCCCTATCCCCGTATCCTGCTACTTGACGAGCCCCTGTCCGCACTCGACGCGAAGCTGCGTGAGGAGCTGCGCGGAGAACTGCGGCGGATTCAACGCGCGCTCAAGCTCACCACGTTGTACGTTACTCATGATCAGGACGAAGGACTCGCTGTATCTGACCGCATCGGCGTGATGCACGCTGGCCGAATCGAACAATTGGATACGCCAATGCAGGTGTACGAACAGCCGCGGACTCCGTTCGTCGCCGCGTTTATCGGCCGTGTTAACCGCCTGTCCGGAACAGTGGCGGCAGTGGCCGGTTCTGTCGTCACCGTGCGGGTGGAAAAGGCAGTAATTCATGCTCATGTCCCCGAAACATCGGTTATGAAGGGGGATCCGGTCACAATATTCGTGCGCGAAGAGGACATTCGTGCTGCTCGTGACACGAAGAACTGCTTCTCCGGCGTGGTTATCGATACGGAATACCATGGAGGAACGGTGGTAGCGACGGTGGCTACCCCGATTGGTACACTGCGGGTGCGGACGACACAGCCGGTAAATAGTGGCAACAACATCACTTTGTGGTTTCCGGCGGATCGCGTTTTCGTATTCCCGCGGGCGTAAATCCGGATTGCAAGTTGACCGGACCATAGTAGGTATGCTAGGATTCCCGTTATGAATAAGCCGTTAAAGAAAGGGTTAAGTTATTCCCTTTCTATCGTGGTTGGGCTCGGCCTGCTGGGGGGCGTGCTCTATTATGTCGGGTGGCGAAGCGTTATTGCGTGGATTGACGCACTCGGACCATTCGGACTGACAGCGGTCTTTGGCGATGTGTTATTGGCTGTCGCATCGTGGATTGCAAGTTGGTGGTTCATCCTGCGCGCCTACGGCGTCCGTATCCCATTTCGCAGCGTGGTCGGCGCCCGGCTGAGCGGATTCGCGGTCAGTTATATCACGCCATCTCTGTATTTTGGAGGCGAACCGATACGAGCAGCGCTTGCCGTTGGCCGGACTGACGCTCCGGTTACCCGTGTTGTAGCAACGATTATCATCGAGCGGTTTCTCGGCGGGATCAGCATTTTGTTCTTCGTCCTTATCGGCGCGGTGTACGCAATTATGTCCGATATCATCTCCACAGTGGAAAAGAACATTGTGATCGGCGGAGTGCTGTTCATCCTGTTTTGGACCGTGATCGGCTTCATTGATTTCGGCAAGAACCTGAAATGGATAAGCCGTATCATCCGGGGATTCCGTCATATCTTGCCCCGGTTCACGAATGCGTTTAACAAAGCGGCGGATAAAGTGTCGGAAACTGAGGATGAGATCTACGATGCGTTCACTCGTCACTGGAGGGGTGTGTTGCTCGCATTTCTCATGCAGATGGTGGGCACGTTCTTGATGTACATCCGTCCGGAACTCTTTTTCCACTTTTCCAAAGGGATATCATTCAACTTCGCCCAACTCTCGCTTCTGTTCACACTTAACATCATGCTGTCGTTCTTACTGTGGATCACTCCCGGTGGCGTGGGAACGGGAGAGATAGCGATGATCGGGATTTTTCATCTTGTTATACCGGAAATCGGCAAAGGGGGCGCGGTTACGTTCTCACTCATATTCAAATTCTTTGAACTCATTTTCGTCAGTCTTGGGCTTGCCTACCTGTTCGATCGCGGCATCGGACGATTCACCCGCCACCACACACCGCCCGATAAAAAACCTTGAGCGCGTATAATTACGCCACTATAATGGCTTGCAAACGCGATGGATGATGGAGTCCATCCGGGACGCCTCTCTCAGGCTAATGACTCCTACGGCCAAAACCAATCATGGTGGGGCACTTTTGTTGCCCGCGCCGAAAGGAGGAATGATGAACGCGCAGATAGCCGAGCGGGCGGCAAGTACGCTCATCCCGCTCATTCAGACAGCGGCCGAGGAAATAGCGGCCCTGGGACCGGGGGGAACAGCAATTGCTCACCGTCTTAACCAACTCGCAACCCGAATGGAGCAACAGCGATTGCAGCTCGCCGTTCTTGGCCAGTTTAAGCGCGGTAAAAGTACACTTTTAAATGCCCTTCTCGGTGAGGACATCCTGCCTACATCGGTCCTCCCGCTCACCGCGATTCCCACCTATCTCAGTTGGGGACACGCCCGCACGGCGCGGGTAATGTTTCAGGATGGCCAGACGGTAACGGAGACCGTTCATGACGATCCCGCCGCGCTGCGGGAGTTCCTTGTGCAGTACGCGACCGAGCAAGGAAACCCCGAGAACCGCCGTGGGGTCACTCGGATCGAAGTGGAGCATCCCGCTGCGATCCTCGCCCACGGTGTCGTCCTAATCGACACTCCTGGAATCGGATCCACGTTTCGCCACAACACCTCGACGACGCTATCATTCCTCCCCCAATGCGACGCCGCTCTGTTTGTCACGGCGCCCGATCCCCCGATAACGGAAGTGGAAGCCGATTTTCTGGATAACGTGCACACACATGTGGCACGGTTGTTCGTCGTGCTCAACAAAGTTGATCATCTCACTCCCTCCGAGGTTAACGAGGCAGTGGAATTTCTCCACCACGTGATGGAGAAAAGACTTGGAGACGAGGCACCGGCTCACATCTTTCCAATCTCCGCCCGCTATGGACTCGCCGCCAGCGGCAACCCCAACGCGCCCGCATGGACGGAAAGTGGTCTGGCGGCGTTGGAACAGCACCTCATCGACTTTCTCGTCCACGACAAGGAAAGCGCCCTTGTTAACGCAATTGCCAAAAAACTCGTAGCGGAGATCGATGCCGCCGTGTTGCAGATCGATCTGATGATCCGCTCCCTCAGTCTGCCCCTGGCCGATCTTGAGGGCCGAATGGCGGCGTTCACCGCGCTGATCGATGAAGTCCAAGAAACGCGGCGTACTGCTTCCGACCTTCTCGCCGGCGAGCGCCGTCGGTTGAACGAGCTCATCGAAACCGAGGCGGAAACACTACGGCGCGATGGGATCGAGTATTTAGAAAAAGTTATGGACGAGGCGCTTGCTGCACCTGGTGCGAGCGAAGATGAAGTGCGACAAGCGGTTGGGGAGATGATCCCAAAATTCTTTGCGGCCCGCTGTGACGCGCTCGCCACGCGATTCTTTCAGCGCGTGCAAGCAGGATTACGCCCCCACCGTGACCGCACCGACGCGCTCCTCGATCAGCTACGCACCCGTGCGGCTGAGTTATTCGATATTCCGTACCGGCAGCATGAACCCACGAGTGAATTCAAACTTGTGCAGCATCCGTACTGGGTGACACAGACCTATTCCACTTCGTTCCTACCTAATCCAGCGCGGCTGGTAGACAAGTTGACACCGGCAAGAACGCGGATAAAACGGATCAGAAATCGACTCGCCGATGAGATCGAGACCCTGGTGTTGCACAACGTGGAGAACCTGCGTGTCACCACGCGGACAAGTTTGGACCGTACCCTACGCGAGTTCAGCGCCGAATTGGAAAACCGGTTTGATGAAGCGCTCGCGGCCACCCGGGGGGCGATCGCCGCTGCTACGCACAAACGGGAGGAGAACGCGGACGTGCCCGCAGAGATCGCCCGACTGGAGAAGATCAAAGCTGAGCTTCGCAACTTACAGAATCGAATGACGGAGATCGCGGCATGAGCCCGTGGTTTCACCGCCATTCCCATCGGTCGGGTGCGCCCGAGTGGATCTCGCGACTGATCCATCCGGAAAAATCACCGACCACCCCGGCGTTGTTTACCTATCACCTTCGGGAAAAACTGGCGTTGGACGGGTGTCCACTGTGCCGGATGGTGCGCGAGAGCGAGGAGCAATGGACGTGGACACTGCTATACGAATTCACCGGCGACCCGGAAATCCACGAGAAGTTTGCGCGCGCCGGTGGCCTGTGTGCGGAGCATGCAGAGCTTGTGCGCAAGATCACGGAAAAACGACAACTCGTCACTCCGAGCGGCGTTGCCCGGCTGTACGAAACGGTGACCAAGGAATTTCTCGCCAGCCTCGCGCGGGAACGCCCGGCGGAGGCACGCCAGGAATGTCCGCTGTGCCGCTACCGTGATCAGGCCACGGCGCGGTACGCGTATTTTCTTGCCGTCACGCTCGCGGAACCCGAGTGGCAGGAGGCGTTCGCCAAATCGGACGGGTTGTGCATCTCACACTTTAACGCGGTAATCGCGCAGGCCGATCGCAATGTTGTCGCATTCCTTAAGGACGATCAAACACGGCGGCTGCGCGACCTCCTGCACCGACTGCAGGAGTTGCAGCGCAAGCAGCGTTACGACGTGCCCGAACCGCTCACCCCGGAAGAAATTGCATCGTGGCGCGAGGCGCTGTGGCGGTACGGAGGAATGACGTTCCCCGATTTATTGGTGCACGACTGACTTGAGCTCGGCGAACAGAGTCGGACGCACTCGTCCTGCCAACAGTTCTGGCCCGGAAATTTCCCGCACTTCGACTTTAACCGATGGCGGCGGCGCCGGTCGCCGCAGCTTGTGCGCATACACGAACCGCGCCATTCCGTGGAGCAATCTGTGAACCTGCTTTTCATTCCGCAGAATCAGCCACCCTGCCGGCAGCGGTGGCCGTCGCACTGTGGCGATAAGATGGCTTAAATGCGGATACGTAGGTGCGGTGGGTAAATCGCGCACCTGATACCACCCAAACAACTGGCGTGCACCGGTCGCGTCAAGCGATTCGCTCGGAAGCTCATCACGTGGAGCGGCAGCGTAAATCGCCCGCGGCACCAGCTCGGGAAATGCCAGGAATAATGCGTACATGAGGTCGGCGCGTTTATCAAGGTCGCCCATAATTGCCGGAATGGCAAACCACGCCCGCAGATACGTCTCATACGCCTGCGGCTCGGCGTACGCCAACTCAGGAGCGAGAAGAAACGGGAGAATCGTGGTGCGGGACAGATTGATCTGCATCTTGGCGTTCCACGGGTCCTGTACCCGATCAACGACCGTCAGAAGCCCGCGGTTGCGGCACTCCCCAATCTCGATCGTGACGTTGATCTCCGACTGGAGGGAAAACAAGGTGTTCGCAATCCCGGGATAGTGTGGTGCATGGATAAGGTGATGAATCATGCGCGGAGCGCGGGCATAAATGCGCAGCAAATTGAACCGCAGATCACTCCGCGTAATGTCCCGCCGCATCTCGGCCAGCGATGACTCATAAATCATTTCCACCCTCCTCGTCCGCTGAATTTGGGTAGAAGTTATCAGCTACTGGCACAGCGGTTGGCGGTGGGTTGCATCACCACTTTTATTCTACTGAATCCCCTGTGACGGTCAAACTCCGGTCGGAACGCGGGCCGAAAACTCCTGCGGGAATCGTGTCAGAGCGGTCGAAATCGGGATGATCGGTGACTGACCAAGTGGACAGAACGACGCCTTCTGCATCACCACCGCCAATGCGACGAGACGATTGAGATCGGCATCGGTCCCGGATCCACTCCTGATTCGCTCCATGAGGCTGACCAACTCCACCGTCCCCACCCGACACGGAGTGCACTGCCCGCACGATTCGTGGGCGAAGAACCGCAAAATGCCGTGGAGTAGTTCTACAATCGAGTCGGTGTCATCGAGGACGAGGATCGCCCCCGAGCCGAGGACGCCGCCCGTTTCCCGAACGGTATCGAAGTCGAGCGGTATATCCAGCTCGTCAGGACCGAGGAATCCCCCGGCGGCGCCGCCGAGCAACGCCCCCTTGAACCGGTGTCCGGCTCTCATCCCGCCGGCGTATTCGGTGATGATCGTGCGCAAAGTCGTTCCCATCTCCACCTCGATCAAACCGGGATGGGCGACGTGCCCAAGGATGGTGAACACCTTGGTGCCGGGGCAGGTCTCCGTGCCGTAGGAGTGGAACCAATCGGCCCCGTGCACGATGATCGGGGGCACGTTGGCCAGCGTCTCCACGTTATTCACCACCGTCGGCTTGCCCCACAGCCCCGCAATGCCGGGGAACGGCGGTTTCAACCGGGGGTATCCGCGTCGCCCCTCGATCGATTCGATCAACGCCGTTTCCTCGCCGCACACATACGCGCCCGCGCCCTTCTTGATCTCGATGTCAAACGCAATCCCGGACCCGAGGATGTTCGCGCCGAGCAGGTTTTCGGCGTACGCCTGATCGATTGCCTTACGCATCCGTTCGATGGACAGGGCATATTCGCCGCGGATGTAGACGTAGCCCTTCTTCGCCCCGATCGCGTATCCGGCGATGATCATCCCCTCGATGAGCCGGTGCGGATCGCCTTCCAGGATAAGCCGGTCCTTGAACGTTCCGGGTTCGCCTTCATCGGCGTTGCAGATCAAATATTTCTCGTCACCAGGGGCGGTGAACGTCCACTTTTTACCGGTGGGGAACCCGGCCCCACCGCGGCCGCGCAGACACGCGCGCGTGACCTCGCTGATCACCGCCGCCGGTGATATCTGTTCAGTGATGATTCTCTCCAGCCCGGCGTACGCGCCCGCAGCGATCGCCTCATCCAGGCTTTCGGGGTCAATCTGCCCGCAGTTCTCAAGGACGATTCGCGGCTGCGGCTTGGCGAGCCCGACCGTGGGCGGTGTCCCGGTTTCAAGCGGCACGTTCATCATGAGGCGTCGCACCGGCCTTCCCTTGAGCAGATGTTCGGAAACTATCTCCGCCGCGTCCGCCGGTGTCACTCCGGCGTACGTCACCCGGTCGGGATAGACAACCAATACCACCCCGCGTCCGGTGCTGCCGAGGTCGCCGGTCTCGACGATCTGGACCTCGTCCGTAAGCCCCGCCGCATCCACCTCCCGCCGCAACGCGTCCTCCACCTCCCGCGCGCCATGAAGGAGGCTCTCGTCGGTGATTCCAACCAGCACATGACACCTAGCGAGCTTCATCGTTACTCCTTACCCGATCGATAATCTCCACCAATCGCGCCCGCGACAGGTTTCCGTACAACTGATCGTCGATCATCATCGCGGGAGCGACGCCACACGCGCCGAGACAGCTTGTCGTCTCTAGGGTGAACACACCGTCCGCGGTGGTCTCCCCCACTTTCACCCCCAGTATTTCCTGGAGCGCGGTGAGGACCGACTCCGCCCCCATCAGCAGACACGGCGGTGATTCGCAGATGCGGATGATGTGCCGTCCGCGTGGCTTCAAACTGAACATGGAATAGAACGTGGCCGTGCTTATAACCTCGGACAGAGGGATGCCGACGTAGTCGGCCGCCTGCCGCAACGCCGTGGGCGTCAGGTAATTGCGCGGATCGTCGTCCTGAAGCGCATGCAGGATATCGAGCAGGTTCTCCCGTGTGGGAGCGTATTTTTCAATAACTTTGTTCATCAATACCTCCTTCCATCACCGCTGCCCCCTTCATCCACCGTTCCGCGATGGCGATCGCTGTCGGAAGGTGAGACCGTGCCTGAGCGCTTAATTCCTCACCAAATCCGAATTCGTACCCGGGCACGGATAACAACCAACCCTGTGGTACATGTCCGCACAGAAGCTGGGTCAACCCGAGAAGCGCGGCCGGGGACAACACATGCCCGGTGATATCGGGGTCCTCCTCCGGAGCGATCCGCGTCAGCGCGATCCGGCGCGCAAACGAGTGTGCGTCGACGAACAGCACCCGATCGGCGTCGCACAGCCGGAGCGCGATCTCGGGGGTGAGTTGATGGACGGCGATCCCAGCGACGTTGGGTACTTCGGATAGGGATGCGATCAGGCGTGCCCCAATCCCGTCATCGCTGCGCAGCGTGTTGCCGATACCGATAACGAAGTCCATCGTCAGTCCCGTACCACACGATCGACTACCGTCCCGTCCGGCCCGATCAATTCGAGTGCGATCGGCATCTTCCCGACGGCGTGCACCGAGCACGACAGGCAGGGATCGAATGCGCGAATCCCGCCTTCGACCCGGTTCAGTATCCCTTCGGACAGCTTGCCGTCCTTAATGTGGGCGGCAGCGATATCGCGCACGGTGCGGTTCATCGCCAGGTTGTTCTGCCCGGTGGACACAATCAGGTTCACACTGCGCATTACCCCGTTTTCATCCACCTGGTAGTGGTGAAACAGGGTGCCGCGCGGCGCCTCGTGCACTCCAATCCCCTCGAGGGCGTTGATGCCGGCCTCGGCGCGGATGCGCGTTCCGAGAATGCGCTCGTCATTGAGCAACCGTTCGATCCGTTCCAGGGACGCCAAAATCTCGATAAGGCGGGCGTAGTGATAGTCGATGATCCGCCCCGACGGGGCGCCGCGGCTCCGAAACTCCTCGAGTTCGGCGTCGGCAAGCGGGGTCCCGAACCGATCGCACACGTTCACACGCCCGAGCGGGCCAACGCGGTACATCCCATCCGGGTATCCCAGCGGCCGGTAATACGGGAACTTGAGGTAGCTCCACGCCTCGGATGCTTCCCCCACCACGTCCTGATAGTGCGCCGGATCGACGTGATCGGCGAGGATGTCGCCGTTACCATCCATGATCCGCAACCCGCCTGCGTAGTGCTCCCACGTTCCGTCCGGCGCGACAAGCCCCATGTACAGACTGGGAAACTCACTGAGCGCGCCCTGCATCTCATCGTTCACAAACGACCGTTTGAACAGGTCGAGCGTAAACTGGATCGTGTCGAGCGCCGCCGGAAGGTGCTCCTGCAGCCAGCGTCGGTTCTCCGCCGTCAGCGGTTGGTTGACCCCGCCGGGCACGGCCCACGCGGGATGGATTCGCTTTCCGCCCAACCGTTCGATGACCTGCTGCCCGTACGCGCGCAGCCGGATCCCCCGCCGCGTGAGGTCGGGATCCTTCGCTCCCAATCCGATGACGTTGCGCGTCGCCGGGTCGCTATCCCAACCGAGAAGGAGATCGGGCGCGGACAGGTAGAAGAAGCTGAGGGCGTGCGATTGCACGATCTGGCCCAGGTTCATCAGCCGCCGCAGCAATACGGCCGTCTCCGGAATCCGCACCGCGAGAATGGCATCACCGGCCTTGGCCGACGCGAGGATGTGGCTGATCGGACAGATGCCGCAGATGCGGGCGGTGAGCGACGGCATCTCCCACAACGTGCGCCCGACGCAGAACGCCTCGAACCCGCGCAGTTCGGTGACGTGAAACCGCGCATCGGCAACGTTGCCGGCGTCGTCGAGGTGGATCGTGATCTTAGCGTGTCCCTCGATGCGCGTGACCGGATCGATCTTTATCTCCCGTTTCATCTCGTCCTCCTTCACCCGAACTTCAGGTCTTTGCCCGTCAGTTGCGGCGACTCCCCGTTGAGGAGCGCGGTCAGCACGCGGGCGATCACGCCGGCCGGCGGCGGACACCCGTGTAACCACAGGTCAACCGGAATAACCTCGTGCACCGGCCGTACCCGCTCGACGAGCGGAGGCACGACCTCGGTCGGCAACACTCCGTTCGTGGTCACCCCGGCGCCGTACACCCGCTCCAGCAGCTCGTGCGGCGGGATCGGGTTGCGCATCGACGGGACGTTCCCGGTCACCGCGCAGTCACCGAACGCCACGACAAGCCGCGACTTGGCGCGCACATCCTTCAGAATCTCGACGTGCTCCTCATTGGCCACCGCCCCCTCGACAAGGGTGACGTCGATCCCGGTGGGGAATTCCTTCGCGTCCACCAGTGGGCTCTTGACGAGCTCGAACCGGTCGGCGAGATCAAGCAACGTCTCGTCGATGTCGAGCAGCGACATGTGGCAGCCGGAGCACCCGCTCAGCCACACCGTCGCGATCCGCACTTTGGTCATCCCGCCCTCCTTCGTTCCTCCAGTTCCGCCACCAGCTCCGGGTTCTTTTCCATCTCCCCAGTCGCCGCGCCCTTGAGCACGATCGCTCCCGTTGGACATACCTGGACGCACTTGCCGCAGCTGGTACATGTTTCGGCGTCACCCCAGTCGACCCCAAGGTCGGTGATCACCCGCACCTGGGTGCCGCGAAACGCGATCCCCCACGTGTGCGCGCCTTCCACCTCAGCGCATACCCGCACACAGCGGGCGCACATCACACAGCGGTTGTGATCGATGATGAACCGCGGGTGGGTGGCGTCGAGGGACAGCTTGGGGTAGCGATACGGCACCCGCACCGAGTCCATCCCCAGCTCACACGCGAGGTCCTGCAGCTCGCAATGTCCATTGGACACGCAGAACGAGCACACGTGATTCCGCTCCGCGAACAACAGTTCGAGCACCGTGCGCCGCATCTCCTGTAGTTCGTCGGTGTTGATGCGCACTTTCATTCCGTCCCGCACCCGCGTGGTGCAGGCCGTAACGTACCGGCCGTCGATTTCCACCATGCACAGTCGGCACGCGCCGATATCGGGCAGCCCATCGAGGTGGCACAGGGTCGGAATGCGGACGCCGTTATCCCGCGCCGCTTCCAGGACCGTCTTGCCATGCGTGGTTCGCACCTCGTTTCCGTCAATCTGTATCACTACCTGTTCCATTGCCTGCACGCTCCTTTCACCGCCTGTCGAGAATCTCCACCGCCCCAAACGGGCACACTTCGCGGCACGTTCCACACCGCACACACGTCGCGGCATCAATTGTGTACGGGGGATTGCCCGGAGTCCCCGTGATCGCGCCCACCGGGCACGCCCGCCGGCACTGATCGCAGCCCCGACACGCCTCCGGATCGATGTGATAGCGAATGAGAGCGGTGCATTCCTTGGCCCGGCACCGTCCCGCGAGGTGCTCCTCGTACTCATCGCGGAAGTAGCGCAACGTCGACAACACCGGATTGGGGGCGGTCTGGCCGAGCCCGCACAGGGATGTGGTCTTAATCGTCTTTCCCAACCGCTCCAACTTGTCGATGTCATCGGCACGTCCATCGCCACGCGTGATCCGCTGCAGGATCTCGAGCATCGCCGGCAGCCCGACACGACACGGGATGCACTGCCCGCACGACTCGTTCGCCGTGAACTCAAGGAAGAATCGTGCCAGGTTGACCATGCAGTTATCCTCGTCCATCACGATCATCCCGCCCGAGCCCATGATCGAACCGAGTTCCTGCAACGACTCGTAGTCGATCGGCGTGTCGAGGTACTCCGCCGGGATGCACCCTCCGGACGGGCCGCCGGTCTGAACGGCCTTGAATTCCTTCCCGTCCGGGATCCCGCCGCCGATCTCGAAGATCAACTCGCGCAGTGTTGTTCCCATCGGCACTTCCACCAATCCGGTGTTCACCACTTTCCCCGACAGGGCGAACACCTTCGTGCCCGGGCTCGACTCCGTGCCGATCGATCGGAACCAGTCCGCCCCGTTGAGGATGATGTGGCGCACGTTGCCGAACGTTTCCACGTTGTTGATCAAAGTCGGCTTGCCGAACAGGCCCTCCACCGCCGGGTACGGCGGCCGCGGCCGTGGCTGCCCGCGGCGCCCTTCGAGCGAGGCGATCAACGCCGTCTCCTCGCCGCACACGAACGCGCCCGCGCCCATGCGCACTTCGATGTCGAACGAAAACCCCGTTTCCATGATGTTATTCCCGAGCAGTCCCATTCGGTGCGCAGCGGCGAGCGCGGTCTCCACCCGCTTGATCGCCAACGGGTACTCGGCGCGGACGTAGATGTAGCCGTGATCGGCACCGACGGCGTAGGCAGCGATCGCCATCCCTTCCAACACCGCATGCGGGTCGCCTTCGAGCAGCGCCCGGTCCATAAACGCGCCCGGATCACCTTCATCGGCGTTACACACCACGTACTTCTCCGCCCCCGGAGCACCGGCCACGAATTCCCATTTCTTCCCGGTGGGGAACCCGGCACCGCCACGGCCGCGCAGGCCGGAAGCGGAGATCACCTGAATCACCTTGTCCGGCGCCATCTCCGTCAGCACTTTTCCCAACGCAGCGTATCCGCCAGTTGCGATGTACTCCTCGATGTTTTCCGGGTCGATCAGCCCGCAGTTTTTGAGAACGACCTTGCGCTGGTGGGCGAAGAACGGCACCTGCTTCCGTTCCTCGGCGATCCGGCGCGCTTCTGGGGTCGTCCACAGCAGCCGCTCCACCGGGCGCCCCTTCAGGAAGTGCTCCTCCACGATCTCGTTCGCGTCCTCCGGGGTTACGTGAATGTAAAACGCACCGTCGGGATACACGAGCATCACCGGCCCGAGCTCGCACGGCCCCATGCACCCGGTCTCGACGATACGTACCTCATCAGCAAGATCATGGGCTGCGATCGCCTGAGCGAGGGCATCCCGCACCGCAGCGCTGTGGGCGGACAGGCATGCGGCACCGGCACAGATAAGGACGTCAAGTCGCGTGCGCATTACTCCCTCACTTCGATCACATGGTCTGCTACCGGGTTCCCGTTGACCAGGTGTTCGGCGACGATGCGCCGGGCGAGTTCCGGAGTCACATGGCCGTACACGACGGTGGGCTTGCCCTCGAGGTGCACCTCCACCACCGGCTCGGATGACGCCAGCCCGCGTTCGCCGCTCTGGGTGATGATCACGTCAGTCAACTCCCGTTTCGCGATCTCGTCGAGGAACGCGGCAAGGACGTCACGGGCGCCGGCGGCGATCCCGCTCGTCCCCATCCCTACGATCACCTTCACCCGTGCTTTCCCGGACCGTAAGTTGAGCTCCTTAGCCGCTCGTTCCCTGATTTTGCGTAGCTGTTCGAGTTTCATCGTCTGTCCCCCTTAGCTTGTTCGCCAAGTAATTCTGCAAGAATCTGATTACCTCCGGGTGGGTTATCCGCACCCCGCCGAGGAGTTCCTGAACGCGGTCGGTGGCGATGTCAAGTGCACGTCCATCGCAGTGATAACTGATGTGAAGGTGCTTTCCGGCGCACATCACGAGCAGATCGAGAAACGTGGCGGCAAGATCCCCGAACGGC
>CAZILO010000012.1:0-16972 GCA_964540085.1 uncultured Thermotogae bacterium | reverse complement strand
GCCGTTCGATTCGGTATGGGCGAGGGAAACCGAGCTCCCCTCTTCCCTCCTTTTTTCAGGCGGACAATTTCATCAGGATATCCACCGCACCGCGCGTTTCCTCTCCCACGATGAACGGATTGATATCGATCTCCGTGATCGATGGAAATGCCATACTCAGCTGAGCCAGCCGGTGAATGAGCGCCGCCAACGGCTCGATTGGTACTGCTTTCTGGCCACGAAACTCCTTGAGAAGCGGGAATGCGCGAATTGCCCGGATCATCGCCTCCGCTTGATCGAGGGAAACAGGAGCAACTCCGAACGACACGTCATGCAGTGCTTCGACAAGCGTGCCTCCGATCCCGAACATGAGCACCGGTCCGAACACGGAGTCGCGCTTCATCCCAAATATCAGCTCGCGGCCGGACAACATCGGCTGCACCAGAATCCGCGCGTCGGTTAGCCGTTCCCGCTGCGCCACTACCTGCAACTGGGCGATCGCGCGGTCAAGCCCGGCACGGTTGTGGATTCCGATAATTACCGCCCCCCGTTCGAATCGATGCAGCAACCCCGGAGCGTCGAGCTTTGCCACAAGCGGGAACCCAGCGGCGTGCACGAACGCGTCGAATTCGGCATCATCCACGTACGCATACGGTGCGATCGGAATCCCGTACGCACTGAGAATCTCCGCTCCATCAGCGAACGACACGGTTTCCTGCCCCGTTGCTCGGATGCGGTCAATGATCTCAGCCGCACGAGCGTGATTCGGCTGGAACTGGTCCGGAGCCGAGGCAGGTGCAGCCTTAGCCTGTCCGGCCCGCTGCAGCACAGACAACGCTGCTACTCCGTCCTCGGGCATGGTGTACACCGGAATCCCAGCGGCTGTAAGGGCAGTGGCAAATGGCGCCACAAATTCGCTATCGCTCAGAGTACACGCTACCACCGGCTTATCCGGGTACTGAGCAGCGACATGGACAACGCGGGCCGCCACCTGCTCCACTGAGTCGGGAAGCACGATCGGCGGACGGAAGATCACCAACGCCGCATCCGTTTCGGTAAGGGCGACGGAGAGCGCACGTGCGTAGTCGTCCGCGCCCGCGGTGGCGATCATATCCACCGGATTGCCGATGCTTGCCTCGGGCGGAAGAAACTCCGCCAGCTTCGCTTGCGTAGCGGCAGGGAACCGGGGCACATCCAATCCCGCACGCTCGCACGCATCAGTGGCGATGATGCCTGCCCCACCGGCGTTGGTGAGGATCGCCACCCGGCGGCCGCGGGGAATGCGGGGATGACTGAACGCCCGCAGCGCAACGAGCGCCTCCTCAATTGAAAACACGCGTATAATCCCACTCTGACGCAGAAACGCGTCTACGATCGCGTCGGGCGTGGCCAGTGCGCCCGTGTGGGATGCCGCTGCTGCCGCTCCGGCTCGGGTTCGCCCCGCTTTCAGAGCGAGCAGGTGTTTTTTGTCACCGATGCGGTTCGCAATCTCCCGTAGCTGTTGTGGATCGGCGAAGCTTTCCAAATAAAGAAGAATGGTGGTAATGCGAGGGTCATCGGCCAATCCAGCGAGGAGATCGTTTTCCGTTAGCCCGGCGCGATTGCCCAAATTAACAAACAGCGACACCCCAAGCCCCATGCGATCGAAAAACTCAAGAAACGTCTCTCCGAGCGAACCGCTCTGGGAGATAAACGCAATTGGGCCGGGTTTAGGGTACCACCGTGAAAACGAAGCGTTAAGCGCCACCTCGGGAGTGCTGTTGATGATTCCCATACAGTTGGGCCCGACGAGATCGATCCCGAATCGTGCCGCTTCCGCACGTAATGCGTCCTCGAGTTGAGCGCCGTCACTGCCGATTTCCTTAAATCCGGCGGTTATCACCACCAGATTCGGCACATGAGCAGCGCCGCAATCGCGGACAACGTTCAGAACTAAATCGCGCTTGACAGCGATGACGGCGAGATCGACTGGCCCGGGAATATCCGCCACCGTCGGGAAGCACTTAATCCCCTCGATTTGCTCGTGCTTTGGATTAACCGGGTAGACAGCGCCGCGGTATCCACCATGAACGATGTTGCGAAAGATTTCCCCACCGACAACGCCGGGTCGGGGACTGGCGCCAACGACCGCAACTGCCCGCGGGGCAAGCAATGTGGCAATGCGTCTCATCGTGATACATCTCCTGGTTGACAAAAAAGATGGCAGGCGAAATCCTACCCGACTCTAACCTCAACGTCGAGGCGGAGGCATCACCGACGCAGCCGGCCAATAAAAAACGACAGCTCCACACTACCACCGCACACTTCACCCTATGCGACGGTAATACGGGCTGCCGTTTTTGAAGGCGCAATCGCCTTCTACAGTCCACCGATCTTCCCAAACGGCAGGTCAATACGGTGGTCCGGGCCGTCCTACCCCTTTTTAACTCTAAGCTCAGACCCGACCTTGACGGCCTTCAGCTTCTTAGCAACAATATCCTTCAGGTTCTTCCCTGGCTTAAAGGCCGGCACAACTTTCTTCGGGACAGTTATTCGCTTTTGGGTCTGAGGATTGATCCGCTTGGACTCCTTACGCGCCCGCGCCTCAAACTTACCGAACCCGGTTAGAAGCACCTCCTCATTGGATGCCAGCGCATCAGTGATCAGGTCGATCATTGTGTCGAGCGCCTTGCGCGCGTCCTTCTTCGTGAGCCCGGTCTTAGCTGCCAGCTTGTCTACGAACTCTCCTTTGTTCACCCTGTCACCCCCTTTCTTCCAGAAAATTTTCTCCATTATAGTTAGCGAAGGCGCTCTTGTCAAGAGGAGAAGGGCATTCCAGCGCGAGAGGGGGAAAACAGCCGCCCACATACCTAGAGGTTTTGCCGTTGAGATGGGGATTTGCGTTAATTTGACTTCCCAGCCATTCCCGGTTAAAGTTACGCGTCGGACAATGATAGTGAGGTGCAAGTGTGAGAGAATACGAAATTGTTTACGTTATCAAACCCGATCTCTCCGATGAAGATCGAGCAGCGAAAGTTGCCCGTATTCACAATTTGATTACTGAACATAACGGAGAGATCGAGAGTAACGACGACTGGGGAAAGCGGATATTGGCGTATGAGATCAAGCACTACAACGAAGGCTATTACGGCCTCACCAATTTCCGGTTGCCGCCCCAGGCGGTAGCTGCGATCGAGGAGCGCTTGAACATCGACGAAGATCTGCTTCGCTACCAGGTCGTCGCGCGGACGCCGGAGTAGCATGAGCGCCAGCCTGAACAAAGTCATCCTGATCGGAAACTTAACCGCTGACCCCGAACTGCGGTATACCCCAAATGGAACGGCGCGGGTGCGGTTTGCCATTGCGGTTAACCGCCAGTACAAAGACGCATCCGGCCAGCTTCAAGAGGAGACGACGTTCGTACCGATTGTGGCGTGGGGGACCCAAGCGGAGAACTGCGCCAATTACCTATCCAAGGGGCGATCGGTGGCAGTGGAGGGACGATTACGGATTGACAGCTTTGAGAACGCCGACGGCGAACGCAAAAAAGTCGTCGAAGTTGTAGCGCAAAATGTGCAATTCCTCGGTGGCCCGGCGCGCAGCAATGTCGAGCCGGGAACAGTTCCGCCGGGGAGTGGCCCGGCTGTAGCTCCGAGCGCACCCGCAAGTGATGATAAGGGAACAGATGAGGAGGTTCCGTTTTAGCCCATGTTCTACAGACGAAGACGTGTTTGCCGAGTTTGTGAAGGTAAGGCCGTGCTCGATTACAAGCATCCCGAAGATCTGAAGCAGTACATGAATCGGGTGGGAAAGATTCTCCCTAAGCGGGCGACCCACCTGTGTGCCAAGCATCAGCGCCAGTTGGCACGCGAGATCAACCGGGCACGAAAGCTCGCCCTACTCCCGTATACCGCCGAGAAGTAGCCCTCTCATCCGATTCGTCCCCGCGATAAAATGGCGGATATCGAACGGATAGTGGATCGTTTGCTTGCACACGCGCGCCGTGGGGTCTCATCTCAACATGATGCCAAGACGCCGGTCGGCGCAGTGCGACGCAATGATGCCGGAACATGCGCTGCAATCGTGGGGGATGAAGCGATCGCGATCGCCCGCCCCGCCGTTGACCATGTGTGGACGGCGTTGTTCTCTGAATTGCGGCTCCTATTCGGGATTGGTGCCACTAACGCCCAGCAATTGCGCGCTGCCGGGTTTGACTCCATTCATTCCCTCCGCGACCATCCACGCTGGGGTCCTGAAGTCCGCGAGCTCCTCGAGTTTTGGCACGATCCACCCCGGGTAGAGAATATCCATCAAACGATGTCGTACTGGCTGCCGGCATCACACCCGCTGTTCCTGATGCTGCCGGCGCTGGTGCCGCCGGAGGCAACGTGTTTCTTCGACCTCGAGACGCTCGGGTTGTTCGGGTCACCGATCTTCCTCGCCGGAATCGGCCGGGGAGACGACGACGGAGTGTTTCACATAACGCAGTATCTAGCGCGCGACCCCGGTGAGGAGCCAGCGTTGCTCCACGAACTGCGGCGAGAGCTGTCCACATGTCGATTCCTCGTTACCTACAACGGCAAGGCGTTCGATTGGACGTGCGTACGGGAGCGTACCGCGTACTACGCCCTTCCCGAGCCGCCCTCTCTCCTCCATCTTGATTTGCTGCCACACGCCCGCCGTCGGTTCCGAGGCGCGTTTTCCGACGTGCGATTGGAGACATTGGAACAGGAGCTATTCGGGATCACACGCGTCGATGACCTGCCAAGCGCTGCTGTGCCCGCCTATTACGCAGACTATCTCGCGACCGGCGATCCCCGGGCGATCACCCCAATCCTAAACCACAATCGCCAAGACGTAATCACCCTCGCCGTTTTGTACTCGTGGCTGGTGAATCATGGAGCCAACTGAGTGCATCGCGGACATCAAGAAGCAAGGATGGTACCGGGGTCAGATTGCTCACACCGCTGTGATCCCCGCCACCCCACCGGCACCGGTGCGGATGGAGGTGCATCCGTGCATCCAACGTTACCTCGATGCCCGTGAGATCGTGCTCTACCGCCACCAAGCGGAGGCAATCGCGGCGCTGCGCGCGGGAAACGACGTAATCATCACCACCCCGACCGCGTCAGGCAAGACGCTGGCGTTTAACATCCCGATCTTCGAGCGGCTGATCGCGGATGAAGCCGCAACCGCCCTCTACATCTATCCGCTGAAGGCGCTCGCTAACGACCAGCTCGACAAGCTGCGTGTCCTGGAACGGGCGTGTGGGCTCACGCTTCACCCCGCCACCTACGACGGCGACACCCCGGCCGGGGCCCGCGGACGCATCAAGGCGCGGGCGCGGATCATCCTCACCAACCCGCACGCGTTGCACTACTACCTGCCGTGGCACCATCAGTGGGCCCGGTTCTTCCGCAACCTCAGGTTCATCGTGATCGACGAGGCACACACCTACCGCGGCGTGTTCGGCGCAAACGTCGCCCTGCTGTTGCGGCGGTTGTACCGCATCCTCGGACACTACGGTGCGAACCCCCAGATCGTTCTGTCGTCAGCGTCGATCGCCAATCCCGCCGACTACGCCCGTGCCCTCACCGGCCGGGATGCGGTCGCGATTACGGAGTCCGGGGCGGGCCACGGGGCGCGCACAGCCGTGTTCTGGGACGGACTCACTGATCCCGACACCCCGATCTCCCTGCAGGCGGCCCGCATTCTCGTCCATCTCACCGACGCGAAGGTGCAGACGATTTGCTTCACCCGGTCCCGCGCTCAGGCCGAGCTTATCGCCCGCCGCGCCGGGGAATTAGGCGGCACCGGAATTCTGCCCTATCGCGCTGGTTATCTTCCCCACGAACGCCGGGAGATCGAACGCGGGCTGCGCACCGGTGACATCACCGGAGTCGTGTCCACGAGTGCGCTCGAGGCTGGAATCGACATCGGCGGACTCGATGCCGCTATTCTCGTTGGATTTCCGGGCAGCGCCCTGTCATTCTGGCAACAAGCAGGGCGAGCAGGACGAGGAACCGCGCCCGCGCTCCTCGTGTTCATGCCGTACGAGGACCCACTCGACCGCTATCTGCTCCGCCATCCCGACCACCTCATGGGCAACCGGCGCGAGCGGATCGTGATCCGCCCCGACAACCCACGCCTGGTCGCCGGACACGTGGCATGCGCCGCCGCTGAGCTGCCGGTGACCGCGGGTGAGATAAGCCCAGTTGACACCGAAATCCTCCCCGCTCTTACCAAAAAAGGGCTGCTGTTTTCCACCCCACGTGGGTACATTTACCGCGGGTTGACACGGGCACATGCGCTGTTCTCTCTCAACGATCTTGCCGGCGAGACGGTCAAGTTGATGTGTGACGGCACGGTGCTAGAGACAATGGATCCCCTGCGCGCTCGCCGTGACGCTTATCCGGGCGCGGTCCTCCTTCACCGCGGTGACACCTATGTGATCGAATCCCTCGACCTCGACGCCGGCACCGCCCATGCCCGCCGCGAGGATGTCAACTACTACACCAAGGCGCTCGTTACTTCCACGGTGGAGATCCTGTCCGCAACCGCCCGCCGCACCGTGGGAAAGTTCATGGCCGTCCGCGGCCGTGTGCGCGTGCGCGAGGAGTTTGCCGGATATCAATCGATCCGCGCCGGCCGCACCGTGGCGGTAAACCCGCTTAACCTTCCCCCACACACCTACGAAACGGATGGGATGTGGATCGTCTTTCCGCTCGCTGTGCCCGGGATCGCCCGCGAGGACCTGCTCGGTGGGCTGCACGGGGCGGAACACGCGCTGATCGCGATGGCGCCGCTATCCGTGCTGTGCGACCGCGACGACCTCGGCGGTGTCTCGACCACACTTCATCCCGCCACACGTGCACCAACAATCATCATATACGATGAGCTCGACGGTGGTGCGGGATTGGCCGATGTGATCTTCGCCGCGCTCGAACAGGTCGCTGCCGCCGCATATCGACTCGTCGCCGGATGCCCGTGTGACAACGGCTGTCCGTCGTGTATCTACTCACCGCGGTGCGGCAGCCGCAACCGTCCGCTCGACAAGGGCGCGACGATTCGGGTGCTGGAACTGCTGGCAGCCGGAGGTGGGGATTGAGCCGGACGGCAGCGGTGATCATGCACCCTCCGGGCGGCGACAGCCGCGGGGAACGAATCGTCCACGTCGGACGCACCGGAGCGCTGCTCGACCTGGTGGACGCGCTCACTCGGGTTGGGGTCGATGCCGTGTTCGTCGTCACCACGGCGGACATCGCACCCGCGGGTGTCCACGTGCTGCCACCGACGCGAACGCCGTTTCACTTCGGGGCAGAACTGCGAGAAGTGATAACGAAATTCGCCATCGCGCACCTTCTCTACTTCGGCAGCGGCAGCGGCGCCCTCCTCACTGATACTCACCTCCGCACGCTGCTCGAATTCGCCGCCCGATCGGCCCCAGGAGCGCTGTTCAACAACTTCTACTCGTGCGACTTCGCCGCGGTGAGCGACGCGCGCGCGCTGACCGGAATCGATCTTCCGGCGGTGGACAACGCACTCGGATTCGCGCTCGCCGCCGCCGGCATCCCGTGTTTCACCCTCCCCCACGACGCTGCCACCCGGTTCGACATCGACACCCCGACCGACGTGATCCTCGCCGCTGCCGCCGCGGTCGGCGGACCGCACCTGCGCACCGCTGCTGCCGAATTCGCCGACGATTACCCGCGGTTGTCCGCCTTTACGCACATTCTCACCGCGCGGTCGGCGCGTGTCCACATCATCGGGCGGGTCAATCCCACCGATTGGGCCCAGTTTGAACGCGCAGTGGCGTGCCGCACGAGCGTCATCGCCGAGGGGCGGGGAATGCGCACCGACCCCGGGGCAAGCACAACGATCCTCGGGACCGTCCTCGCTGACGGCGGAGCGCCGGAGTTCATCGCCCGCGTTGCCGCCGCGTGCGACGGCGCACTCATCGACACCCGCCCGCTGCTGGTGGGCAGCGGAGCATTGCCACCGCCGTCTGATCGGTTTGCGTCCGACATTCTCCGCCCCGAATTGGTCGCGGATCCGCGCTGGGCGGCGTTCACCCGCGCGGTCCGGGACGCGCCGATCCCGATCATCGTCGGCGGGCATTCCCTGGTGAGCGGCGGGCTGTACCTCCTCCCGAAAATCGCCTGGAAATGGCGAGACCTTCCCCGTAGACTACACCCGGAACCGATCGATTGGAAAAAGGAGTGACCATGAACGAGCAACTCGGCTTTACCGACTTGGAACGGATCGATCCTCAGCTCACTGCGTTGATCGCGGCGGAAGAGCGCCGGCAGCGGGAAAAGATCATCCTCATACCGTCTGAGAGCCTCACCCCACCCGCGGTGCGGGAGGCGCTCGCGTCCGCCCTTACGAGCATCTACGCCGAGGGGTACCCGCGCGCGGCGATGCGCATGTCCTCTCCGGAACAACTGCACGATATTGACTACCAACTTGCTGAGCACCGGCGGTATGCGGACTGGCGGTTCTACAAGGGAACGGAGTTCGCCGACCTCGTGGAGTCCCTCGCTGGGCGGAGGGCAGCGGAGTGCTTCGCTACCCCGGACTATCCGCCGGACCGGATCTACGCCAACGTCCAGCCCCTGTCGGGCGCGGCGGCCAACCTCGCCGTGTACGAGGCGTTCGTGAACCCCGGCGATACGGTGATGGGCCTTGCTCTCACCGAGGGCGGACACCTCACGCACGGCTCGGAGTTCAACATCACCGGAAAGCAGTACAACATTGTGTCATACGCTGTCGATCATGCCACCGGGAAGCTCGATTACGACCAGATCATGGCCCTGGCGAAGGAACATCGTCCCAAGATGATCATCGCTGGATTCACTTCCTACCCGTGGCAACCGGATTGGAAAGCGTTCCGTGAAATCGCCGATGCCGTTGGGGCGATCCTCCTCGCCGACATCGCGCACACCGCGGGGATGGTGATCGCGGGCGCGTATCCCAGCCCGATTGGGTACGCCGATGTGGTCATGTTCACCACCCACAAGACCCTGTGTGGCCCGCGCGGCGCGGTACTCCTATCCACCGATCCCAAGATCGCGGCCCAGATCGACACTGCGGTGTTCCCGGGCGAACAGGGCGGTCCGCACGTCAACAAGTTCGCTGCCATCGCCGCCGCGCTCAAGATCGCGCAGACCGACGCGTTTAAGGCGTTACAGCACCGCATCGTGGACAACGCCGCCCATCTGGCGCACGCCCTCCAGGACCAGGGTCTGACCCTCGCCTACGGTGGCACCAATACCCATCTCATGCTCGTTGACCTGCGCGCACTGCAACCGGACACGGGCTATACGATGCTCGGAGAGATCGCGTCCCGGATTCTCGATCTCGTCGGAATCGTATGCAACAAGAACACGATCCCCGGTGACCACTCCGCCGCCGACGCGCACGGGATCAGGCTCGGAACTCCGTGGGTTACGCAGCGGGGGATGGGCAAACAAGAGATGGACGAACTGGCGCGGATTATCGCCACCGTACTGCGCGCGATCAAACCATTCGAGTATCTCGGGCTCACCGGCCCGCTGTCCCGGGGCAAGGTGCCGTCCGCCGTGCTGCGCCAGGCACGGGACGATGTCCGCGCCCTCCTCCATCGCGTTGACCCCGGAGTTGCCGTTCCCGCTCCCCGTGATGACTGGCCAGCACTGCAGGTGCGTGGCGGCCGAGCGGCGCAGCTCCTCGACCAGGCCGGAACCGCCGCGATCGTGGACATGCCAATCGGCGAATCCCGCATCTCACTCCTGTTTGCCGGCGATGGAAACTTGATCAGCCCGGTGCGGATCGGCCGCGCCGGCGAGCAGGAGTTCTACGTGTTCGCGCCCGACGCGACCAAGACCGCGGTGCGGGACTGGCTCGCCGGACTCGCTGACGGGTACGTGGTGTTCGACCCCGCCGACATCTACCGCAAGGTGGAAGGACCGGCGGTAGTCGCGCCGGCAACGCCACCCGTGGACATGTGGCCGGCAGCGGAAATCCCCGCGGTCACCCCGGGGCGGATCGAGGAAATCCATGCCGCCCATCCGGAGCTGTTCGCCATCGATAAGCCGTACTTCATCGGCCAAGAGCGCCTTTCATCCCCGGCCGGACCGGATGACACGTTCACGTGGGAAGATCGGGAGGGCACGTTGAAACGCACTCCGCTTTACGACCGCCATCACCAACTGGGAGCGAAGCTCGTCCCGTTTGCCGGCTGGGAGATGCCGGTGTGGTACACGTCCGCAATTGCCGAACACCGCGCCGTGCGCGAGGCCGCGGGGTTGTTTGACCTCGGCCACATGGGGGTGTTTGCAGTGGAGGGAAAGAACGCGACCGCGTTCCTCAACACGGTGACGAGCAACTACGCCGACTGGCTGCACCCGGGCGAGTCGCAGTACGCGTACCTGTTTGATCCCGACGGCAACGTGCTCGACGACATCATGGTGTACCGCCGTGGGGCGGACAACTACCTCGTGGTCGTCAATGCCGCCAACGAGGACAAGGACTGGGCGTGGCTCTCCGGGGTGAACGCCGGCCGCTACCTGATCGACCGCAAGTTCCCGGCACGCCGTATCCCATCAGTAACGCTGCGTAATCTGAAGCAGGAAGAGGGCAGAGTTGATATCGCCCTCCAGGGACCGAACAGCACGGCGATTCTCAGCCGTATTCTCGACCACAATGCACAGCTGGCAGTCGCGGCCCTCAATCGCACTGAGTTCTGCGAGGTCGATGCCGCTGGGCATCACCTCATCGTCGCCCGCACCGGGTACACCGGCGAGGAATACGGGTACGAGATCTACGTCGCCGGCGACGGCGCCACATGGCTGTGGGACAAGCTCCTAGCCGTTGGTCACGACCTGGGGATCGTCCCGTGCGGGCTGGCAGCGCGCGATTCCACCCGCACCGAGGCCGGTCTGCCGCTGTACGGGCATGAGCTCGCCGGCCATTATCGCATCAACCCGTTTGAGGCCGGGTTTGGACCGTACGTCAAGTTGCACAAGCCGTTTTTCATCGGCCGGGACCGATGTGTGGAATTTTACGAGCACTGGACACGCCAACTTGTGCGGTTCACCGTAACTGCTTCCGGCGCCCGTCCGGTGCGCAGCGCCGCGGCGGTGGTCGATAAAAACGGCGGTTATCTCGGCCGGGTGACAAGCTGTGTGTCGTTGGGATCCCACCAGGTGGGACTGGCACTCGTGGAAAAACGCGGACTCGCTCCCGGAACTGCGATTGGGCTCATCAACCCACCCCGGAGCGAAACGGCAAAACCGATATCCGATCTGGCTCCCGGCGACCGTGTACCAATGGCAATCCCGGGCGAGATCGTAGATCGATTCCCAAACTGGGCGGCAAAACTAAAGGCGGGAGCAGGAGAATAGCACGCAGGAGGGGAAAATGGCCACTAACACCCCGATGATGGAACAGTACCTGCGGCTGAAGGCCGCCCATCCCGACGCGATCCTGTTCTTCCATCTCGGGGACTTCTACGAGGCATTCTTCGAGGACGCGGAGACGCTTGCCCGTGAACTCGATGTCGTGCTCACCGCACGCAACGGCAATCCGATGGCCGGGGTCCCGATCCGCCGCGGCGAGTCCTACGTGAACGCCCTGCTCAAAAGAGGATATAAGGTGGCGATTTGCCGCCAGATGGAGGATCCCGCCAAGGCGACCGGGCTGGTAAAGCGGGAAGTGGTGCGAGTTGTCACCCCGGGCACAGCGCTCGACGACGGCGTGCTCGATGCGGGGCGCAATAACTATCTGTGCGCGGTGTATCACGATAAAAACGGATTTGGGCTCGCTGCCCTCGACCTGTCCACCGGCGAGTTTACTGCCACCACGGCTGCGGATCGCGATGCCCTGACCGGAGAGCTCGCCCGTCTCGCCCCAAGCGAGACCCTCCTCACCACCGAGTTGAAAGACGAGCTTGCCGGACTCACGCCGGGCGCGGTCACCGTCCTGCCGAAAGAACAATTCTCTCCCAACCGCGTCCCAGAGGGTCAATTCGGCTTGTCCGAACCGGCGTTGTGCGCTGCAGGAGCGGTGCTCGCCTATGTCGAGGAGACGCAAAAAGGACTCGTTGCTCACATCCAACCGCTGCGTCCGTACAATCTGGCAGCGCGGATGGACATCGACCCGTTCACGCTGCGCAACCTCGAACTCGTCAAGCCGCTGCGGGAGGGAGAGGAACGGGGGACGCTGCTCCACGTGCTCGACAAGACCGCCACCGGTATGGGACGCCGTTACCTGCGCCGGGCGCTCCTCGCTCCGCTCCTCGACCGGGACAAGATTGAGGCCCGGCTCGATGCGGTGGCGACACTGGCCGCAGACGAGATCCTTCAGCAAACCCTCACCGCCGCACTGACGAACATGCATGATCTCGAGCGCCTCACGGGCAAGCTCGGAGCGGGGCGGATGGGACCACTCGATCTCCTCCTCCTCGAAAAGAGCCTCGATCAACTCCCGGCGGTGGCGCAGACGCTGTCCGCAATCGACGCCCTCCCTCCGCTCCTCGCCGCGATTGCCCACGACCTATCCGACCCCGGCATCACTGCGCTGCAGGCCGCCGTCTCCGGCATGCTTGTAGATCAACCCCCAGCCGACGCCCGCGATGGCGGGCTGATCCGACCGGGGTTCGACGAATCACTCGATCGGCTTCACGAGGAGATCAGGGCGATTCGGGCCCAGATTGCCGCATTAGAACAGAACGAGCGGGCCCGCACCGGGATCTCGTCCCTCAAGGTGGGGTACAACCGCGTGTTCGGATACTACATCGAGGTGACGAAGACGCACCTCGCCAAGGTGCCGTCTGACTATCACCGCCGTCAGACGTTGGCCAACGCCGAGCGGTTCATCACGGACAAGCTCAAGGAATACGAGCAGCGTATCGCCCTTGCGCAGGAGCGGGCGGTGGCGCTCGAACTCGAGCTGTTCTCCCAGGCGCTCGAACGGATGCGCGCCGGAATCCCGTTGCTGCAGCGAGCCGCGCACGCCGTCGCCAAGCTCGACTTTCTGTTATCGCTGGCGGTGGTGGCACGGCGGAATCGCTACGTGCGACCGCGGTTCACCGACCGACACGCGCTCACGATCAGAGCGGGACGCCATCCGGTCGTCGAATTGGTAGAGGAATTCGTTCCCAACGACCTCGCGCTCCCGGAGGGAACCGATGTCGCGATCATCACCGGGCCGAACATGTCGGGCAAATCGGTGTACCTGCGCCAAGCGGCGCTGATCTGCCTGATGGCACAGATCGGGTCGTTCGTCCCGGCGGCGGACGCGGAGCTCCCGATCCTCGACCGTATCTTCGCTCGTGTTGGGGCGAGCGACATGCTCGTGTCGGGGATCAGCACGTTCATGATGGAAATGCTCGAGACGGCGACGATTCTCAACCGCGCTACCGCCGCTAGCCTGGTCATCCTCGACGAAATGGGGCGCGGCACGAGCACCTACGACGGGCTGTCGATCGCGTGGGCGGTGGCCAAGGAACTTGCCACCCACATCCGCGCCAAGACGCTATTTGCCACTCACTATCAGGAGCTCACGCGATTGGCCACTGAGGTCCCCAACGTAATGAATCTCCACGTCGCGGTGCAGGAAGTGGGCAAAGAGGTAGTGTTTCTTCATCGCGTCGAGCCCGGAGTTGCTGCCGGGAGCTACGGGGTGCACGTCGCCCGCCTTGCCGGCCTCCCCGATCGCGTCACCGCCCAGGCAGAGGCAGTCCTTGCTGAGTTTCTCGCGCATGCTCCCGGGGGACCGAATCCGGACCGCGCTGCTCCGATGACCCCGCCCGCATCACTGTTCGGGCCCGAGGATCACCCGGTGGTGAAACGATTGCGCAAAGTGGATCCCAACACGCTTACCCCGCTGGCGGCGCTTGAACTTCTGTTTCAGCTGAAAGAGGAACTTTGATCGTTGAACGGGTACTTGGTTTTCGGTAATATGGTCCGCGTATTTTACATCACGATGATGAGGTCACACGGGTGGAGATAACAAAGGTAGAGATCAGACCGATGCACAGTGAGGGAAACCTGAAGGCATTTTGCTCAGTGGTGTTCGACGACGTGTTCATCGTTCATTCCGTGAAGATCATTCAAGGAAAGGAAAACCTGTTTGTCGCCATGCCGAGTCAGGAGACGAAAAACGGCGAGTTCCGCGATACCGCTCACCCGATTGACAACGACTTCCGTTTGAAGATGGAAGATGTTATCCTGCGTGCGTATCGGGACGCGGTGGGGAATAACGGTGACACCCCGTCCCCGCTGAAACAGATTCCAACAGAGGATGTGACCATTTAGGGCGTAGCCAAGCGGTAAGGCAACGGCCTTTGGAGCCGTGATCGGAGGTTCGAATCCTCCCGCCCTAACACTTACATGAATGAGCAACCGATCGAGCAGTTGGCGAAAAAGCTTCGCCTCAAGATTAATCCCGAGGTGCTGGAACACGCGTTCCTGCACAGTTCCTACGTTAATGAACGCAACGATCCCCGTGGGTCAAACGAGCGGCTTGAATTCCTCGGCGATGCGGTAATCGATCTCGCGGTGACCAGTTATCTGTACCGCGAATATCCGGATGCGGACGAAGGCAAGCTCACCAAGGCAAAATCGGTGGTGGTGAGCCGACCGATGCTCGCGGAGAAGGCAGCGGAGTTGGAGCTCGCCAAGTACCTGCGACTGGGCAAGGGAGAAGAGGCGAACGGCGGGCGTAATCGGGCATCGAGTCGGGGGAACGCGTTTGAGGCCCTCGTCGGCGTGATCTTCCTCGAACGTGGTTACGCCTACACCGCCAAGTTTGTCATCCGCTACCTCAAGGACGAAATCGCGCGCCTCCTCGCGGAACAATCGGCAACCGGCGATTACAAAAGCCTGTTACAGGAGACGGCACAGCGGTTGTTCTCCACGCGCCCCAAGTACACGGTGGTGGGGACGCAGGGCAAGGAACACCGCAAAGAATTCACTGTAGCCGTATCCGTCGCCGGTCACCGCGGAATCGGGCGCGGACGCAGCAAAAAAGAGGCTGAACAAGCGGCGGCGAAACAGTTATACTTGATGCTGGAAGAATTTTAGGCCCCCGTAGCTCAGACGGATAGAGCAACGGTTTCCTAAACCGTAGGTCGGAGGTTCGAATCCTCTCGGGGGTACCAGCGATAACGGTCCATTATGTTGTTGGGACACAGCCGATTCCCTCTTCCCCTACGCCTTCACTTATCAATTTAGCCTGCATGCCAGGTTTGCGTTAATATGCGGAATATTAAAATCTGAAGGCATTGAAGCAGAGGAATACATGCACAAAGTACGATCAAACAAAGATTTGTTTCTTGGGAATGAGGCATTGTCGAGGAGCCCTATATAATGAAGGCGATTTTAGCGAGCATAAAACGCCGGTTATACCTTTATGTAGCAGCGATATTTATTCTAGCTCTATTACTAGGGTATTTTATTGACTTTAGACACTTAAATATTAAACCCATTAGCATGGCTGCTGTATTCATTATGCTCTATCCGATGCTCACAGGGATGGCTATTGAGCGGGTTAGGCGTGCCGCTCTTAACTACAAGCTCATCTTGAGCACATTGTTTTTCGCCTATTTTGTGGCTTCCGCTACCGCCTTCTTCATTTCTCGCACAATCCTTGCTCCATACCCGGACCTAGCGCTTGCCATCGTGCTGGTTGGCGCCATTCCCTGCTCCAACATGCTCATCGGTTGGACCGGAATCGCCGATGCAAGCGTTGAAGACGCTCTCGTGATAGCTGTGGTTGGCCTCCTCCTCATTCCGTTCATCTCTCCGATCATCGTCAAACTCAGTGGCGGCGCCATTGTCCATGTTCCCTTCTCCCAACTTATGGGGATCCTCCTCATCTACATCTTCGTCCCGCTCGTTCTTGGTTTCGTAACCCGCCACATGATCATCAAACGGAAAGGCAAGAAGGCGTTTATGGAGATCAAGCAATACTTCCCTGCGATCTCAGCCACGGGGATTCTGGTCATCGTTTTCTTCTCCGTTGCCAAGGTGTCACGTGTCGTCATGGCTCATCCGATTATCTTCTTGCTTGTTTTCGCCGCTCTATTTACTTACTACATCATACAGACAATCCTGAGTGTCATGGCAGCAAGATTACTCAAACTAAAGTATGAGCAGGGGATGATCCTTATTCTTGGGGCTACGGCTAGTTCGCAGGCGATATCATTGGCCATCGCTGCTACCATATTTAGCAGTGAGACAGTCTTCTCGCTTTCATTTAAACCAATTTTACAGGTGCTGTACATCATGTTCCTGATCTACAGCCTTGGTCCCCACATCAAACGCTTCTTGGGTGCTGCCAATGCCGGGAACAACGACGTACCATCCACCGGCATGTGATACACACGCACGATGGAAAAGATTCAAGAATAGAGGCCCGACCCCAAAATCATGCAAGCTTACGCTATCGAGACTCCTGTGCATAGCCTTTTACCTCAAAGAAGTGCAACTCACTTGAGTTCGGGTCGCGGGATTGGATATCCCAGACGTAAAAATAAAGCTTAGGTCTCAGAGGTAGCCGTTTTTCTGAAAACGCCCGGTTGCACGCCCATGGATCTCATGGCAGTGTAAAACTCGTGTGCTTTCCCGGTCTTGAAGCGGAGCTCAATTACCCCCGCCCATCCATCACGAAATACTGATGACTCAAAAGAAATCGTCAATCTCCCCTCCCTAGGTATATCCACGAAGATCTGCGATATCCTCGGATCATCAATAGCGATATCGATCTGACTCTGCCGATACGTGAAACAAAGTATACGTTTCCTCGTGACCACAAGGAACCCAGAGAAACCACGTGCGCGATAGATATAGCGTCTGCCCGGACCTTTAACGTTTTTCGATATAATCCATCCTCGCATGCCCTCGTCCGCAACGAGGATTCCCTCCAAATCAAGGGTCGCCCGGAGTCTCTTTGGAATGGCGCCGAACCTGAACAACGTGAACGATATGGCCTTTTTCATCTTACCCTCACTCTATTACATGCAGCGCCTGCC
>CAZILO010000011.1:0-17815 GCA_964540085.1 uncultured Thermotogae bacterium | reverse complement strand
ATGTCGTGGAGCGCTTTGGTGATAAACCGCGAGTACAACAAGTGAAGAATGGCATGCTCAACCCCGCCGACGTACTGGTCGACCGGGAGCCAGTTGTCGACGTCCTCCTTGACGAACGGGACGTCGTCACGGTCGGGAGAGATGTAGCGCAGGTAATACCACGAGGAATCGACGAACGTGTCCATCGTGTCGGTATCGCGCTTTGCCGGCCCGCCGCAGATCGGGCATGTTGTGTCGGCGTAGCCCGGGATGTCGGCGAGCCCTTTTTTGCCGATAAACTCGACGTCGGGCAGAAGGACGGGAAGGTCCTTCTCCGGCACGGGCACGATTCCGCATTTCTCGCAGTAGACAATCGGGATCGGCGCCCCCCAGTAACGCTGACGGGAAATGAGCCAGTCGTGCAGCCGATAGTTCACCGCCCTGCGTCCTTTTCCCGTCTCCTCAAGCCACGCGATCACCTTATCCATTGCCTCTTCTCCTGGCGTGCCGGTGAACGCGCCCGAGTTGATCATCGTGCCGCGATCGGAGTGAAACAGGAAATCGGCGTATCCCGGAATCGCGGTGAGGACCTCCATTGCGGTGCGCTTGCCGGAAAGGTGCGGGTCGATAGCTGTTAATCGGGACATGATCTCTCGATCCGCTTTGACTGATGCGAGTTCGATCACCCCATCGGGGAACACGAACGCAACCCGGGCACCAACGGTCGCCGCCCACCCGGTTGGCTGCAGGTGCTGCTTGACGATCGCGAGGTAGTTATCATACTCCTCCGGTTTAAGCTCGATCTCGAATACATCGTTCTCGTCCACGAACTTGATCCCCGCGGCGTGAAGCACAGCCGCAAATTCAGACGCAACGTCCGCCTTGTTGACAACCGACCGGATCTGGCGGTCGGCACGTTCGATTACCGGGATGATCGGAATCCCGTACTTGATGGCGAACGCGAAGTCACGCTCGTCGTGCGCCGGCACGGCCATGATCGCCCCGGTCCCGTAGCTCATCAGGACGTAATCGGCAATCCACACCGGGATCTTCTCCCCGTTCACCGGATTGATCGCGTATCCGCCGGTGAACACGCCGGTCTTCTCCCGCTCGGTTGAGGTACGCTCGATCTCCGTACGGCGCTGCGTCTCCGCCCGGTAGGCGTCGACCGCGGCGCGCTGGGTCACAGTGGTGAGCGAATCGACAACCGGGTGCTCGGGCGCGAGAACCATGAACGTCGCCCCCCACAGCGTGTCCGGGCGCGTGGTGAATACGACGATTTCCGCACCATTCTCGGTGTGAAATTTGACCTCCGCTCCCTCACTGCGGCCGATCCAGTTTTCCTGCATTTTCTTCACGTTTTCCGGCCAGCCGTCGAGCTTTTTCAGCCCGTCCAACAGCTCATCAGCGTACGCGGTGATCTTGAAAAACCACTGATCGAGGGTCTTTTTCACCGGCGGTGTTCCGCAGCGCTCGCACACTCCGCCAACGACCTGTTCGTTAGCAAGGACAGTGTCACAGGTCGGACAGTAATTCACCGTTGCTCGCTTTTTGTAGGCAAGCCCGTGCTTGTAGAGCTGCAGGAACAGCCACTGTGTCCATTTGTAGTAATCGGGCAGGCAGGTCGTGACCTCGCGGTCCCAATCGTACTCAATCCCCCATGCGCGGAACTGCTCCTTGGCGTGGGCGATGTTATCAAGCGTCCACGTGCGCGGATGAATGCCGCGCTCGATCGCCGCGTTCTCCGCCGGCAGGCCGAACGCATCCCACCCCATCGGGTTGAGAATGTTGTAGCCGCGCATCAGGTAAAACCGGGTGACGACGTCGCCGATAATGTAGTTTCTCCCGTGGCCGACGTGCAGGTATCCGGACGGGTAGGGGAACATGTTGAGATAGTAAAACTTCTTCTCGATGTCCTTGATGTCAGCGTGGAAGAACCGGCGTTTCCGCCAAAAATCGCGCCACCGCTCTTCGACCGCCTTGAAGTTATACTCTTCTACCATAGCCTGAGATCTCCCCGTGCTAACCGTTCTGCTTCGTCCAACAATTTGTGTACGTCCTGTTTGGTCCTCATTTCGCAGTACAGCCGTAAGATCGGCTCGGTCCCGGACGCGCGGAACAGAAGCCATCCGCCTTTGAACCGGAGCTTCACCCCATCGAGCGTCTCCACCGACTGCACCGCCATCCCGGCAAACTTGTCCGGCGGATTATGCCGCAGTTTTTCCACTACCTCCAGGCGATGGGGAACGTGGATGTCACGGCGATGGTAGAACCGCGGGCCGTACTTGGCGAACAGCGACTCTACCACCGCACTCATCGGTTTCCCCGCACTCGCCGCGATCTCGGTGAGAAGAAGCGAACACAGGACCCCGTCCCGCTCCGGGATGTGCCCGCGGATGGCAAAACTGCCGCTCTCTTCGCCGGCGATGAGGACGTCGCCGCGCTTGAGAATCTGCTTGCAATGGTGTTTAAATCCGATCGGAACCACAATCTGCGGGAGGCCGTAGTCCTCGCACATATCACGCGCCATATCGGTGAGGTTAAACGAGGTGACAACCGCCCCGCGCATCCCCCGTTCCTCGACGAGATAACGAAGGAGGAGAGCGAACGTGCGGTGGGCGTCGATGAACCCGCCACGCTCATCCATGCCGGAGACACGATCGCCATCGCCGTCGGTCACCACACCGATGAGCGGTGGAGTACGGCCGTGAAGCGACGCGATCACTGCCCGCAACGGAACGAGGTTCTCCTCGATCGGCTCCGGCTTCTTTCCCCCGAACAACGGATCGTGCCGCCCCCGGATTTGGGTGTAGGGCACGTGGTGCTCACGCAGTATTTCAGCGACATATCCCTGCGCCGATCCGTACATCGAATCGATAACCACGTGCACCGGCGACGCTTTCAGTCGGGCGGGATCGATCAGCGTGCGGATCTTGGCAAGAAACGGCGTTCGCAGATCGACCTCCGGCACCCCGCCCTCCGGAGTGTGCGGAACCGGGATCTTATCCTGGAGGTACGCTACGACACCGTCGGTCACCTCTTCCGGGGCCGAGCCGCCGTACTCGGCCTTGTACTTGAGCCCGTTGTAGATCGGGGGATTATGACTAGCGGTAATCATGATCCCGGCGGCAGCGCGACGGTCGACAACCGCGTACGACACCGCCGGGGTGGTTACCGGAGCGTTCGCCACCACCACCGGAATCCCGGAGTCGTGGAGAACACGGGCAAAATGGTGGGCGAACTCGCGCGACAGAAACCGCATGTCGTAGCCAACGACCACTCCGGCGACCGCCGGACGGTATTCCGCTCCCCAGTCGGTGTAGATCGCCAGTCCCTTGCGCTCGGCAGCGGGCAAAAACTTCCCGGTGGCGGCCGCCACCCGGCCCACGTTCCCGAACGTAAACTCGCGGGCGATCACCCCACGCCAGCCGTCAGTGCCGAAGTTTACGGGTTCTTCGTTTCCGCGCTTTCTTTCCACCGCTCCCTCCCATCTGGATCGCTGACTTCATGTGGATCCGTTCCACGTTTTCCGGCAGCACAATATCCGGCCGTGACAAGATCTCCTGCAGAAGATCGTACGGCAATGACGTCTCCACCCAAATCGAGTCGATGTCCACAACTCCGTTCTTAACTGGAAGGCGGGAAATTGCCGCCTCCACCGCCCGTTTGTAGCGGGAAATCATCTCCTCAGGTTCAATAGCTGTATTCAATGGTATAGGTTATCTCCGCTTGCGCATTGGCCGGAACATTGACGACGAATTTAATCGTGTTGGAACTGACCTTGGTGTATGTCTGCGATGCGGCCGTTAGCTTCCATGTCCTCCCGGCCGGATGCTCAACAACGTTTACGGTGACCGCCGCATTCTTATGGTTGTGGATGACGATTACGTAGGTGTCGCGGTAAGTTGAGCTCGATATCTTCGCGCTTGCCGTGCGCGTGCGGGTGCCCGTGATATCAAACGCGCTTCCCGCCTGCACTGTTACATCCGCACCAACCGCGGTGTGATCGATCGTATCAGCACCGATGAACATCGTGCCGCCAGATTGCGGTTGAAACAGGCGCACGGTGCCGGCGGGAAGCGGAACTCCGATGCCGGCGGCCGTCGTGTTGGAAAACCGCAGCGCCACTTCTACTCCGGGAGCACGGGCGCCGTCGTAGGTGTAAATACGCTCCACCGGGACTACGGAAAACTCGCCGTACGGGACAAGTGTCGACGAGTTGGCGGGGAGATCGATCACGGCGGGCAGCGGATACAGATAATACTCAAACGCGGACTGCGCCTGCATCGGTGCCGCAGCGAGAGGAGTAGCCATCGCCCGCGGCGCCGTGTTCTCCTTGGCCGTGTTCACGTTTCCCGCGACCAGCCGCACCGTGACTCCGGACAGGGAGTAATTGGAGTTGTTCTCCAGTTGCGCCCAGCCGGTAAGCGCGAGCGTCTTCCCGTCCGCCGTAAGTGTCCCCACGTAGCTCATGTTCCAATTGAATCCAGTGGCGAGATACGTGAGTTCGATCGGAACCTTGCCCGTGGCGCTGGCGGCAAGGCGCAGTTCAAGGTATGGAGACAGGGGAAGATCGGCGCCGGCAAAACTGATCCGCCGCGGATCGCGGATCACGATGATCTTCCCGGTGCTGTCGCGGAGCGTGATCCCGTTGGTCGTAGAAACGAGGGTCCCTTGGAACACCGACCCCGCTGATCCCACCACCTCAATTTGCTTTCCGATCGCTCCTGAAAGAACCGAAGTGGGCGGCGTGTAATGGAACGATTGTTGGATGACGCGCCCAGCGAAGTGCACAGCGAGTGAGGTGGGGATCAATCCGGCTGGAACCGGAAGATCGATCGTGTTCTCCCCCGCGGTCAAGGTCACCGTGCGCGTTTCGTCGATGCACGCAATTCCCTGTGAATACAATGTAACTGTGCCGGCTGTAGCGACAACGGCACCGAACATCACCACCGCTAGAATCAATACCGACGCTATCTTTCCCGCCATGATAAGCCTCCTTTGGTCAGTCGATGATAACACAGCCCGATGTGGGTTGTAAAGAGCCGTGTGGTTCGGGAAAATTTGCCTCTTTGTGCTGAATAGGAGAGTGTAGTACACTTCGGAGGAAATCATGGATGCCCGTATGCGTAAAATTCTGGCGTTTTTATTCGTAGTGGAGATAGTCGTCCTGAGCGCCACGGTCGGGTGGGGAATGACTACAAAGCTGTCTCCGACACTGCAAATGTGGGTTACAGGCCAACCGCCGGTGGCAACAATGGATAGCCTAGGGGGATCCCCGCCGGGAGGAGAAATCACCCTTCCCGTTCCGGCCGGAGAACCGATCCACGTTTTGGTCAAGTTGGTGCATCCGTTTTTCGGGATGACGTTCCTCGGCTACCCGGTGACGGTAACCACGGGAACTATCATCGGGCTGCGCGTACCAGTAACAGGGCTGTTGACACTAGCGGCGTCACCCGACGTAGTGTACGTGGAGCAGGCGTGGAAAGCGCGCCCAACCTTGAACAAGAGTGTGCCAGCAATCGGGGCCAACATCCTGCACGCAATGATCCCACCAGTGACGGGTAAAGGCGTGATTATCGGCGCGGTCGACACCGGAATCGATTACTCGCACCGTGACTTTCGCTCCACCGCCACAGGGGACGGAGCCCCAAAATCGGCGCGCATTTTGTACATTCTCGATCAAACCGGATTGTTCAATACCGAGTACACCCAAGCCGAGATCAACAGCGACATCGCGAACGGGTTTGGCCCCAACACCGGCGCGGTGCACGAAAAAGATACAAATGGTCACGGGACACATGTGATGGGAATCGCCGCTGGTAATGGTTCGTCGTCGTCCGCAGGGTTCATCGGGGTGGCGCCAGGCGCAGCAATCATCGAGGTGAAGACGACGTTCTACACCGATGATATCCTCGCCGGCGTGAAATACATCTTCGACAAGGCCGCCGCCCTTGGCATGCCCGCGGTCGTCAATCTTAGCCTCGGAGGACAGGACGGCCCACACGACGGGACGAGCAACTTCGAGCGCGGACTCGCCGAGCTTGCTCAGGGGCCGGGACGGGTGGTGGTCGTATCCGCGGGAAACGAGGGGGACCAAATGATCCACGTTGGCCACACCCTACACGGAAACGCATACACGTTTTCGCTGGTGCCGTCAAATGGTTCACTCAATTTCTCCCTGTGGTACCCCGGCAATTCCGCGTTCACGCTCACGGTCACCCCACCGGGAGGGACTCCGCTTACCGTTCCCACCGGTTCCTCCGATTCAACCGCAGTGGCCGCCGGTTCCGTATCCGTCAATAACGCCGCCGCGGGAAAGAACCCAAACAACGGCGACAATGAAGCGGTGGTGAACTTATCGCGGCTCACAACTACAGCACCGTGGGTGGTGACGGTTACCGATACCGGCGGTGGTGGGCGGTTCGACGGCTGGGTGACATCGGACAGCGGCCACATCATCGGGGGCGATTCCAACGAGACAGTCGATGAGCCAGGAAACGCCTACCACGTGATCACGGTGGGCGCGTTCACCACCAAGA
This sequence comes from uncultured Thermotogae bacterium, assembly GCA_964540085.1. Taxonomy (GTDB): domain Bacteria; phylum Bipolaricaulota; class Bipolaricaulia; order UBA7950; family UBA9294; genus S016-54. Next base: position 11,294 of record CAZILO010000011.1, on the reverse strand, counting down.
ATCAATGGGAATCAATCGCCGGCAGCGAAAATTTCTCCAGCCAGTATCCACTCGGAGCTCTTTGCTCGTTTTCCAGCCGCGGTCCAACGCGCGACGGGCGTACTAAACCCGATGTCGCCGCACCCGGCGCGTGGATTGCGTCCGCTTTGTCGGCATCGAGTACTGCTTCGGACTACCGCACATGCCCGGATCGGGTACACGATCTGCTGTTGGGAACGAGCATGGCCGCTCCCCACGTCGCAGGAGTGGCAGCGTTGATGCTGTCACGCGATCCGTCCCTCACCGGCGATGCTATCAAGTCGATACTCGAGCACACCGCGGTGGCAGACCAATATACCGGTGCCGTGCCGAACAACGAATGGGGATGGGGAAAGATCAGCGCTGACACAGCGTATGCCGCTGTCGCCCCTACACACAACGGTGGCCAGCCACAGAACCTACCCACAATCGCGGTGGCGACAAACCCGGTTCACACCGGAGCCCAATTTACGTATACTGTTCCCGCGGATATGTCCGAGGCCAAGATCGCAGTGTACACCGCATCAGGACGGCCGGTGTTCTCCCATCCAATCGCGGTGGGCACGGGCACCTACACGTGGGACTTGCGTGATAGCACCGGAACTCCGGTGGCGAGCGGTCTATACCTGTTTGTAGTTATTACCGACTCCGGACGCTCTCCGATCGGCAAACTGGTGATCGAACGATGAGGACCATCGGCATTTTGGTGATAGTCGTAGCGATATTGACAGTTCCCGTGATCGCGGAGTACAGCAACGTTGGTGAGATCATGCAATTCGGGGTTGGGGCGCGCGCCGTCGGCCTCGGGGGCGCGTTTCTCCCACTCGCCGATGATGCCACCGCGGCGTTCTACAACCCAGCCGGGCTGGGATGGATCAATCGCATATCCGTTACGTCATACTTCTCGCGACAATTTGACACCCTGACGTACGGAGCGGTGGGAATCACGCTTCCGTACATCGGCGCGGTGATGATGCGGCTCGATTCCGGGCTGATCCCCACCGCCGGCGGTGGCGGCTTCAATTACGTGAGCCAGTGCGGGGTGATCGGGGGCGGTATCGCCATTGGCCCGGTGGGAATCGGCACCAGAATTAAGGTTGTCACAATCCAATCGCCGTATACCGCGGTGGGATGGGCAGTTGATCCAGCACTTCTGATCGTCACCGACGTAGTGCGAGTGGGAGTCGTGGTGAAAAACGCCTATTCACAGCCGATCGTCCTGCCCGACGCCACGATTGAGAGCTGGCCGCTGCGGGTGGACGCCGGGGTGGCACTGCAGATGCAAATTGGAGAACAGATAACCTGGAACGTGTCATTCACTGCCGACAATTTGCTCACACCAGCAATGGCTATCGCCGGCGGGACCGAGATATGGGTGGGCGGACTTGGGATCCGTACCGGCTGGAACGCGTCCGGGCTGAGTCTTGGACTATCAGTGCGGTTCCCGAGTATGCGCATCGGTTTTGCGTACACGGAACACACGCACTTGGGGGGGATATACGGTGCATCGGTCACGTTTAATTTCTGATGGAATACGAATGGCGGCACTTGTGGTCACGATGGTAGTCGCCACTAGTGGGATAACCACGCTCGCAGCGCCAGCAACGGATAACTTTCACGCGAAGATCACCGGCTACAAGTCGTTCACGCTCCGCTATGGATTCGGCGACCCGCAGGGATTAGGGCAGGTTGGCGTCGCGCCGTATCAACTCAGCCTTGACCAGTCATTAGCGGTCGATGTCACCGCCGACGCGCTATCCATCCTCACCCTGAAGGGACATTTCAACGACCAGGAACCTGCAAGCATGCAGTCACTCACGCTGTACCTGCACTCCGGTAACTTCAACGGGGTAGCCGGCGATTTCAGCCTGTCCGGGAAGGAAGCGTTTGCCGTCTACAACAAGAAATTGAAGGGCATACGTCTCGACTACACTCTGCCGGGCGGCGGCAAGGTGACCGGAGTGCTATCTCAGATCGAAGGGATCTCGGAATCAAAGACGTTCATCGGCCACAGCGCTCACGGCGAGGTCCTGTTCTCTTCCACCGTTCCCAATCAGCCGTGGGTTGCGCAGCCGTACGCGAAAAACTTGGCCGGACTGGATTATTACGCACTCACCGCCCCGTACATCGCGGGATTCTCCGAGGTAAATCTTGAATTCGCCGCCACGACTGCATTGCGGACATTCTTGGACGGTTACGGACTCGGATATCTGGCCGATACGATCGCTGCCACGCCCACGACCGCACTCAGTAACGGCATGTTCACTATCGTGCACGATAAATCTGACTTCTTGGTCCTGATGCAGTCGCCGGACAGCATCGTGCGAATGCAGATTATGGATTACATCAAGGCGTACAACACGTCCGCCAACCTCACCGGCAAGGATAAGAAAAAATACCCGTTTAACACTGGCAGCGCCTATGAAATAGCGTTTTTACACGCCCTCGCCAAGTTCATCGCGATCACGGTGGATAAAGCGTCCTATCCGCTCTCAACTGGTAAGCAACATCGGTTCTACTACCTCGGCCATCAGAACGTGAAACCGGGATCGATCGCGGTGGAAGTGAGTGTCGGCGGCGGCACGTTCCAACCGATTACCACCCCCGACCTTGCCGCTACCTACCACATGACCGCATTCCCGGACCAAGGGATAATCGAAGTCGACTTTCCACCCGCGTTTTTCGCAGCTGACAAGAGCGCAATGCGCGTCACATACAGCTATTCCGTGTCAGGAAATGCCTATCCGCTTGGGCTTTCCGTTGTTCCCGGCAGCGATAAGGTATACCTCAACGGCAAACTCCTCACCCGCAACACTGATTACACGATCGACTACCAAGTGGGGTTACTGATCCTTCTCCGTAAAGTGACGGACAACGATACGATCCGCATTGACTACGAGCGTGCCCGTGGTGGGCTGGGAAGCACGGCTGAATACGCCCGCAATTTCTACGGCGCCATTGTGTCCGTGCCGGTGTCCGACGCGTTGTCGTTCGAGGCAAGCCTGCTCCAAGCGGCGGATAGCCCAACTGCGCGCGTCGGCATGGCACAAGCGCGTACCATGCCAAACACACATACCGTCTCCGGCATCGTCGGCCATGTCACCCTCCCCGGGTTCAACGCCAATTTTACCCTCGGATACAACACCAACCAGTTTCCGCTCGACGATAATGAGCGCACCAACCTACCCAACGCGGTCACTGCAATCGCCACCGTGTCCGGGTACACGTTCTTCGGTAACGCCAACGGAGTGAGTGTGTATCACGCCGGCGAATGGTCGGCGTATACCGCTGCAGACGGGTTAGCAGGCAACCGGGTATACGCGATCGCGGGTGCGGACGATCACGTGTTGTTCGGCACAGACGCGGGACTGACAGTAGTGTCGTTGGCCGGAACAGCACCGCTTGCCCAGGTGGCAAACTGGCACCGGTACACGACGGCTGACGGCCTGCCGAATGCAGCGGTGCACGCGCTCGCTGTATCCGGGAATACAGTGTGGATCGGCACGGCAGCCGGGATCGTCAGCGTTCCCATCAGTAAACTCGCCGACCCACAAAGCTGGCGGAAATACACTGATGCTGCGGTCATCGCCGCTGGAACGATCACTGCGCTGGCGGTAACAGACACGCAGGTGTACGTAGGTGCAGACCACGGATTGTTCGTGCTCGACCCCGCAACGGGCACCCTCACCCCGTTGCCCGGCATGAAAGATGTGCGGGTGACCGCCGTCGCGGTCCACGACGGGGCGGTGTACGCAGCGTGTGCCATCGGGCTGCGGTCATTCTATCGCGACAGCGGAACCGGATGGATCACGTTTGGAAAGCCGGTGCACACGGTAGCAATGGTCGGGAACACAATCTGGTATGGAATGGATTCCGGCTTGTACCGCGCTGGTACGGCGACACCGCTGGTCACGACACCAGTAACCGCGATTGCCCCTGACCCTGCCGGCGGGGTGTGGGTAGGGACCCGTGCCGATGCGGATTACCACCTATCCGTGTTCCACGTCCAAGCAGGTGCGGTGTCCACTTTTGCCGATACGATCACCCATATCAGCGGCCGCGATCCCGACCGATTTGCCGACATTCCTGCCGATACACACACCGACCGCGGCGGTATCGTGCGCGCCGATTTTACGCGCACCCTGGGGCCGATCACGTTATCCGGCACATTCGAACGCATCTCCCCCAAATTCACCGCCATCGGACGGCTGAGCCGCCAAGACATAACGGGTTGGACCCTCACCGCCCGCGGCAATCCGGCCGCGGGGCTTACCCTGTCCGCCACCCACGCCTATCACCTGATTGACCTTTCCACTGATCATCCGAAGCGAACATTGCAAGATGGGGCGTCATTAACATGGGGATTCGGTCCCGACCTGTCGGTGTCTATTGATCACAGCCTGGTCGATAATGATCGTGCTCATCCCGGATTCGATTCCGGCAAACTCACATACTCGTTCGGCCTGAGCGATAAGTTGTTCTTAGACACCGTCACCGCCGCAGTCAGTTGGAACGACGGATTTGTGTGGAATTTCGCAACATCGCTGCCGCCACAGCGCGACACCCGCCTCAGTCTGAGCGGGACGTGGCGTGTCTTATCCGGGTTGACCCTCACCGGAACGTGGACGCGGCCGGTGCGGTTCACCGCCGGTGCGCGGAGTGGGACAAACACGTGGACCGGAACACTCACCTGGTCACACCAATTGACCACAGTTGGGTTGTCCGCAAACTACAACTTAACTGCCCACTGCCCTGTGGGAGGAACGCGGGTAGATTACGAACAATCTGGCAAGTTCCAAGCACGGCTGCGGCAGTTCACTATATCGGCGTGGAAGGTGCTCCCGGTGGTGACCGCCACTGCCAAGGAAAAGGCGGGAGTGCTCACGGTGTCCGGCCAGGAAAACGTCAGCTTTACGTACACCGCGTTCACGGCATCCGAAACCTACACGCATACCGTGACGGGGTTGGGAACAAATCACACCAAACTGACGGACCAGGCATCCATCAACCTATCCTACACCGGCATTCCCGACCTGCGCCCATCTCTCGGCTACACGATCAACCGCACCGCGGTCGTGTACATGGGTGAAGCGCGAACCACGATTAACCACAGCTTGACCGGCCGGTTGTCGTACCGCTCGGCAGCGGGAGTGACAAATGACTTGTCGTTATCCATCCGTGCCAACAGCGGACGCGGACGCAATACGTTAAGCGCTGATCTCAGGAACACATTTGTTTACCCGTTGGAACAGAAAATATCCGCGCGCGTAGTGCTAACCGGACGGTACATGAGCAGTGGTCCTCATCCCCAACTCAACCTGCAGCTGCGCACCGGCACCGACGTCACCCTGACCGACACGTGGAGCGGATCACTGTCCGCGTCCTACCTCACCGGGCTGAAACCGACGGGCGGGCTGTACAACAGCCTGCTGTTGGAACTCACCGTCACCGCCACCTTCTAAGGGAGACTGAGATGGAGGACGCAGAACGGTACGCGCGCCAGATCGCCCTTCCCGAAATCGGTTCAGAAGGACAAGAGATTCTGGCGCGAACACACGCCGCGGTAGTTGGATGCGGTGCGTTGGGCACGAACATCGCCGAGATCATCGTTCGTGCTGGTGTCGGCCATGTCATGCTTATCGATTATGACATCCTCGAACTGTCCAACCTCCAACGCCAGGCGTTGGTAACCGAAAACGACGTCGATCATCTGAAAGCAGAGGTGCTCGCCGAGCGTCTCACCCAGGTGAATTCCACCGTGGAGATTGACTACCGCGTGGAACGCGTCACTGCAGTGAACGTTGAGCCGCTGCTCACCGGAATGGACATCGTGTTCGATGGCCTCGATAACTACCCTGCTCGCTACATTGTGAACGACGCGTGCGTCAAACACCGTATCCCATGGGTGTTCAGCGCCGTTGCCGGTACATACGGTGAGACAATGCCCATTCTCCCCGGAGACGGGCCCTGTCTGCGCTGTCTGATCCCCACACCGCCACCCGACGCCGCTGTTCTCACCGCCGGGACGAATGGGCTGTTGAATACGGTCCCACGGGCAATCGCTGCCATCGCAGCGACATCCGGGATCAAAGTTATGCTCAATGCGCTCGCACCGCCGGTATCTCTCATCACTATCGATATGTGGACAGCACGTGTGTCCACGCTTGCTGTTGCCCGCGATCCGGCGTGTCCGTGCTGCGGGGCGGGAAAGTTTGAATTCATCAATCAACAAGGGGAAAGGAGATCGGATTGAAAGATAAAATGCGGCGGATATTGATCACCGGCGCGGTGGGGCAAATCGGATCAGAACTTACGCTCGCTCTGCGCGCCCGTTACGGCAGTGACAACGTGATTGCCACTGATCATGTCCCTCCGAAACAACCGGAACTGCGTGACTCCGGGCCAATGGAGCAAGTCGATGTGCTCGACCGCAACCGACTGAATCAGGTGGCGATGGATTACAAGGTGGACACGATCTTTCACATGGCGGCAATCCTGTCCGCCGTGGGGGAGGAACAGCCAGACTTGGCGTGGCGAGTGAACATTAACGGCACTTACAACGTGCTCGAGGTAGCGCGTGTTTACAACCTGGCACGTGTGTTTATCCCGAGCTCGATCGCGGTGTTTGGTCCAGAGGCCCCCAAGGATCCTGCTCCTCAAGAAACGGTGTTGCGCCCAATCACAATGTACGGCGTGACCAAGGTAACCGGCGAGCTGCTGGGAAACTACTACGTGCACCGATTCGGGCTCGATGTGCGCGGGGTGCGGTACCCGGGGATCATCTCCAGCGAGACCCCGCCTGGTGGTGGGACGACGGACTACGCAGTCGAGGTGTTTTACAAAGCACTCCAGGAAGGGCACTACGACTTCTTCGTGCGCGCTGATACCGTTCTTCCAATGATGTACATGCCCGATTGTATCAAGGCCACAATTGAGCTGATGGAAGCCGACTTTAACCGGTTGCGCCACCATTGCGACTTCAACCTCGCCGGGATGAGCTTCTCTGCCGAGGACATTGCCCGCGAGATCAAGAAACACATTCCGGAGTTTACCTACACGTTCCGGCCTGACTTTCGCCAAGAAATCGCCGCTACCTGGCCAAAGCGGATCGATGATACTGCCGCCCGCGAGGAATGGGGCTGGGAACCGGAGTTCGACCTTTCCGCAATGGTCGCCGACATGCTCGCCCGCTTACGGAAGAAATTAAAGTGAATTAAGACACACCGCGGAGGCGCTGAGGGAAAAATGGAACCAGAACTAGGAGTTCACTCCGCGCCCGTTTATAGAGGGGGAACGAAAGCCACTTTGGATTGTTGTCTGGGTTGACGTGTGATCATTATTGGTGTATAAGTGTGGTGTATTGGAGGTGCACCATGAGAAGACTCTCAATCACGGTTGATCCAGAGCTGCTCGAGGAGAGCAAGCGCCTCGCCGGCGTCAGGACAAAGCGGGAGACCGTCGAATTGGCGCTCCGGGAGTTCATCCGCACCCGCCGGATGCAGGAACTGGCAAAGCTAGCGGGATCCGACATCGTTGACATGTCTCCCAGGGAGCTTAGCCGGTGGCGGGAACCCGCGACGGAGAGATGACCGAGAACGCTGTATTGGTGGATTCTTCGGTCTGGATCCACTACTTCCGCCGCAGCGGCTGCCGGGAAGTGAAGGAGGCAATGGCAAAGGCTCTCGCCGCAGGCCGGGTGAAAACGTGCGCAGTCGTCAAGGCGGAGCTTCTCGTGGGCACGCGGAACGACGCGGGATTCCGGAAACTCGCCGACCTCCTCGACGCCCTCCCCGAGATCCCGATTGATAGGCGGGTATGGCGAGGGGCAGCCCGCTTCGGGGCCATCATGCGGCGTCGGGGTATCACCGTACCGCTCCCGGATCTTTTGATCGCGCAGGCCGCCATCCTAGCGGGATCCGCGCTCTGGCACGCCGACGCCCACTTCGAGGAGATCTGTAAGTTCACTCCGCTCGCCACGCGGAATTTCTCCTCATCGGGTTGACCACTGCTCTAAAACACCACAAATAAATGTGTCTTAGCTAGAGCTCGGTATTCGCTTTCAAGACTTAACGCCCTCCTCACGCAGTCTTTCCCCAAAAATTGATAATAAGCAAGGCTGTGGTCGCCATCGCAGCAAAATCCAATATTGGGCACGGAAGGATGCCCGGATACTATACATATCTCCCTATATGCTAACTTCAAGTGATAGATTATCTATTGTAGTTATTACCCGCCATTTGATCTATTAATAACAGGAAACTCATAGTACTCATTGCCAAGATGGGTCAGCAAAAGAACAAATGCTGACATCTGCCAATTCTGTAGGTCATGGAGCCGGCCTACTACTTTAGGAAAACTCACATCCTTCAAATAGAGAGTCGCTTGCTGTTTTTCAATCACAAATGCGGCAATACTTGATTCGAGATAGTAATTCTTCCCACCGGTCCGCAGTTGGACTTCCGCCATCTTGTCTCTGGGATTGACATCAATAAACACGGTAGCGCCAGGATAACTCGGTGACGCGAACCTCAGTTCAAATGTGAATCCAAACTGGATGTCCGATTTGTGTGTCTCCCAGCGTATTGCCAGGCCGGTATTAGTAAAGCTAACCTTGATCCCTTTCAGATCATGCCCCGGCCAGGCCCAATGAGTTGATTTAGAGATGTCTTCCTGTCCGTTCCAGTCCCAATATGCCGCCGGAGAATAATCTTCAGGGAATGTGGCAACGTAGGGCACCGTGGACCAATCGGGAGCATTATCTGCAATAAACTTCGAATCTCCTATTACTATTCTGCCTTCCTCCATTGGAGGAACAACGTGTCGATATACCAACCGATCATTTGGATCGATCATACTTGCCCAGAACTTGAAAGCTTCAAATCCAGGTTTGCCTTGTAAGCTAGCAGCAAATACTTGGAAGTAATCAATTACATTGTCTGGCTTAAAATCAGTAAATGACAAGAGTTTCCAATATTCATACTCCGATACAATTCCTTCAATATAGGGTTTCTCCGCTAATATCGGCATCATTGCCTCTATCATCTTTACCTGCTCGCGAAAATTGGGAGGATACTTAGGATTTGTCTTGCCCTCCAAGATGTCTTGGGCGTAACCTCCCCACCTATATTCATCCTTCCAACTGTCATACGTATCTTGCTCAAACTCGGGAATCCACGCTTTAGTGCTAGCGTTATCGTAGCTGTAAGCCCAGAAAGTAAATCGCACAGGAACTCCAAACTGTCTGTACAATGACCCAACATACTTATCCAAGTACAAACTGTACGCCGTGCGCAAATCTTCTACTGTCCGAGCCCACTGTATCTCTGCCGTATGCCCACCGAAGTTGCCAAGGTTCTCATAAATGAAGTCAACGTGTTGAGTAATAGGCACCGTGAAGCTTCCCCTAGCCGGGACACCAATCCCGAGCTTGCCATGGAAGACGCTTCGGACATCATCGCATAGTGATATCCATTGGCCACGCACCCAACTGGCAGTAGTTCTACTTTTCTCCTTTATATCATTAAGTCCCCATAAATATGGATGCTGAAATCCGAACATAAAGCTCGAAAGGCCCAGCCGTCCCGCAAGAGCAGCTTCTTGAAGCACATAGTCATGATATTGGCTAAAGAAATGCTCATAGTATGCCTGGGTTAGATGACCAAAGTCAGTCCAAAATGGGATATTCGAGCTGCCAACAGGACCGTAGTAGTAGGTTTCCCAATCCAGATTACCATTTGGTATATGGCTGAATATCATTGTTAGATCCTGGTCGCCAATCTCGCCTTCTCCAGTATGTGTTATTACAGGGTACGGTTTAATACTAACCAATGGAAATATATCCATCACATCGATGGTACGAAATCCTTGATCTCGCAAGTAATCCAACTTGCGTACTACGTCATAATCAGAGAAGAACATTGAGACGTTACGCATCCTGTCAGTCTGCTTGTCGTAGACCTCATTCCATAAATCGGACATCATAAAACTCACCGGCTTTTTTGTCGAAAAATCCCGAACTACCCAGGCAATTACAGGGATATGCGTGGTCTTGCCATCGGCTGTTACCACCGCGGCATCTAGAACGTACTTCCCAGGATACTTACAAGTAAGTTGGCAACCGAAATCACTAGACTTAACTATAGTCCCTTCATATTCAGTCATGTATTCCAAGCTTAGTTTTTGCATGTGGCGCTGTGTCCAAGTAACGTTTGTAACTTGTCCTACATCTATTCCCCTGCCCGACATGAGAGCCCGGCCATCTATGCTGATGGGTTGACCTACATGGAAATCATTACGGATCATGTTCTCCCACGTAGCTACTTTTTTGCCATTCTTGTCAATGAACTGTAGGGTAACTGTAGGGTTGTAATTCTCAGTGTATGTAAGTTCGAGAACGCGGCCCTTTTTATCACGATCATTCGCTGCATTGCCATCGCCGTTTGTGTCAACATACCTGTCCAAATCCCAATAGAGGGTGTAACCCGATGCCTGAGATGGCAGAGACACTTCGTAACGGACACTAAATGGAAGTTGACCTCGCACAATGGTTCTATGAATGTCCGCTGTTAGCGTAACTCCATCAATGCTTGTACCGATGTTGATTTGAAACGTATCTTTTTGGGTTTCTATGGCGGGAACAGTGCCTCTTACGGTGGGGCTAGCATTCCAGTCGTAATTCACTACCACCGCCGTACTGGGAATCCAAGACACACTGAACCGGCCGAAGTTGCGAAGCTTCCCACCGCTGAACGTAAATTTCTCACTCTGCCCAGATGGACCTTGAGTGGGAAAGATGTTATCGTGACGAGTAATTGCAACCTTTTTGGAGAAGGTGATCGTGATCCCATACACTGTATTGCCAGTCTCGTTAATGAAGGTCTTCGATGCTGCCATACTGATACAGCTTATCAGTACCAAACCAACTATTAACATTCCGAAGACTCGCCCGAAGAAACCGTGCATCTACCCCACCTTCCTCCGCAGATTATTTACACCATTATAGCATAGGTCCTTACGCTACACTAACTTCTTCTACCGGGTAAGGACCCGTCATAAATAAAGACTAGTAAGAAAGATAGACTAGCAAGGAAGACAACAAATATTAAAATATGTTACTCATTTGAAGTATGCACCCCGAACCTATTCTCATCTCACTCTCAGTGTGCTACGCTTCCTCCAAGAGCAAGAAAGTTGAAAGCATGCCCTCCCACAAAATTAGCCCTCTCCAATGGAGAGGGTCTACCGCTTATTGGGCCTAAACCTTTACACAAGCATCA
>CAZILO010000010.1:0-20084 GCA_964540085.1 uncultured Thermotogae bacterium | reverse complement strand
TCGGCACTGCGGCGGAGGATACTCTCCACCTGAGTGGGCGACGCACCGGGATGTGCCTGCAGGATCAACGCCGCCACGCCGGCAACGTGGGGGCTCGCCATGCTCGTTCCCGCCATCCATGCCCAGCCGTTGAGATAGGTGCTAAACACCATGTCGTACCACCACGGGCCGTTCGGATACAGGGAGAAATCAACGTTACCACCCGGAGCAGCGAAATCGACACCCGTGCCGTAGTTGGTGTAAAACGCCGGGGTGTACAGGTTCACATCGTGATTGAGCCACCATCCAAGCGGACCGGTGGCGGAAATGGAGACCGTCCGTCCCGACTCCGCCGGGATCGAGATCCAGCTCGCATCCCCGGTAAGATTGGCGGACTCATTCCCCGCCGCTGCCACCACGAACGACCCGTTGCTCCACACATAGTTGATCACGCGGGTAAGGACGGTGGTAAGTTCTGCGATTTCGTTTGCCCCCACCTTCGTACCGTCGGGAAGAGTAAATCCGGCCCGCGGTAAGTACGCGCCAAGGCTCATGTTGATCACTTTCGCCCCGACCGCGTTCGCGTAGAGGAGGCCTTCGAGCAGCCAACTGAAGTCACCGCTGCCCGTATGATCGAGTACCTTCACCGCCACAAGCTGCGCGTCAGGGGCAACCCCGATCGATCCGAAGTGGTTGTGGGCCGCGGCGATGATCCCAGCAACGTGCGTCCCGTGTCCAAAGTCATCGTTGATGTACGGCTCGTAGGGAACAAACGACTTGGAGAGCGCAACGTTCAAGTTTGGCGCGAGGTCGGGATGGGACACATCGATTCCTGAATCGAGAACCGCCACGCGCACACCGGCGCCGGTGTAACCGGCATCCCACGCCTCGGGAGCTTTGACCGCATCCATGCTCCATTGATAAGCATCGAAGAACGGCTCATCGTCACCGATGCTCTGGGTCGTCACATTTGTGGTAGCGGACGGCGCCTGGTCGAATGACACCGTCTTCACGTACTCCGGTGCTGGCACCCAATCGAATTTCACATCGGGAAGCACGTACTTCACGCCCGAGGTCCCGGACATGTTCGTCACAAACGCGGCGCTATCTGCAGTAACGACCACTATCCCCACCTTACCCAGCTTCACCTTAACCTGACCGCCGGCAGCGGCCACTTCGCTATCGATGTCGCCGGGAAGGCTGCTCGTATTGAACATCACGAGATAATCCCTGCCCGTCGAATTGACCGCTGCGGGAGAGACGTTCCCATCCTTGACCGAGAATAACGATGTACAACCAGTAACAAGAATCGCTACCAACCCTAGCACCATTAGCAAAAGAATTAGTGATCTCTTCAAACTTACCTCCTTAATCCTCGTTGGTGATATCTAACCGCCGCTGTTATTCTTCACCTCCTTACTTGGCTATTCGCTTAATTCTATCTTATCTTATACCAAAAAAGCGGACAGTGGACAACCACTTCGCCGTGGAACCATTCCCTACTTGGACAATCCCAGGTGCCCCGCGAACACCGTAACGAGTATGTTGTACATGCTGTGGATGGCCATCGCCGCGATAAAGTAGCGCTTATCGAACGCGAGAAACCTGATGTCGCCCCGTACAGCCGCCACCAACTTCTTGTTGATCCCAAATCCGGCGATAAAGCTGGCGCTACCATGGAGGGCAACGCACACGGTGTAGCGCCACAATGCCAACTGTGGGCTGTGGGTGGGAAAATAAACGTGCAGATACATGAGGTCTTCGATGAGGGCGAACGCAACGCCACCCAACCCGGATAGAAACGCGGTATACACCCGACTGCGCAACACTGCGGGCCATTTGAACAACAGAAAATAAACCCCGGACGGCTTCACCGCCTCTTCGATTATTGGAGCCCCAACAAATGCCACCAGTAGCGAACCGTGCAGCGCTTCGGTATAGATCGCCCCAATGATGCCGAATAACCCACCTGCCAGCGCGATCAGTGGCGCCAGTAATCGCCACTGTATCGGCACCGGAAGCAGTGACCGTTCTTGGGAACGAGCCGCAGGCTCTAACCCATTGTCATCCGGCTGCTGGTTTAAATCCATCTACTCCGGTTGTTGATTCGTATCGGTTTGCTCACTGGGAGGCGGGGGCGGTCCCTGTACCTCAAATTCGGAGGGGACCTGCTCATCGCCGTTGAACGGAGGATACTCGTCGCGCAGCAGGTACACCCAGTACACCGATACCCGCGTCTGCCAGCGGATATACCTCACAACAAAGTCGAACATGCCGCGGGGATAGCGCCCGGTGAACAGGATGGCCCAGAACGCGAAAAACACCACTACCGACACAGCGATCCCGTACAGCCACAGCATTATCATGTGGGGGATACCCACGTACAACCAGCCGAACAACACCTTGAGCAATACCTTACCGCGGGATAGCTGCTCGGGATACTCGATCGCTACCTTTACCGGTTCCATCATTAGTTTGCACCTCCTTGTACCCTATCATATATAACCGGGTTACGACGGACAAGGACACAAGACCAGTGAAATCATCAGCTGTTCAGTGGAGCACAACCGCGGTTCTATCCCAGGCGCGCTTGGATCACCCGCCGCACGGCGGCGACATCGGCCGACAGCTCCACCGGCGGGTTGGAATGCCGCGGGACGACGTCCGCCAAAGTGTTGCCGTGATAGCCGATCTTGAAATCAGTGAACTTGAGCCCGTGGGCGGTGGATATCACGACGACGCGCTCGTGCGGGGCGATTGCTCCGGCAGTTGCCAGCTTGGCCGCCGCCGCGAGCGCAACCCCGGTCTGGGGACACGCGTACAGCCCAGCGCGGTCGGCGAGCGCGGCTGCGTTCGCGAGCTCGTCCTCGCTCGCTTGCTCGACGATCCCGTCAAACGCGGAAAGCGTCTTCACCGCTCGCTCGTAGCTTACCGGTGCCCCAATCCGGATCGCAGAGGCGAGTGTCGGTTGAGCGGCGACCGGCCGGTAGTCCTTGAACCCGGTGCGGTAGCTCAGGTAGAGCGGATTGGCCCGCTCCGCTTGCGCCGCAATGAGGCGGGGAAGGTGGTCGATCAGCCCGAGGTCACGCATCATGAGAAGCCCGCGCCCGAGCGCGCTGATGTTCCCCAGGTTCCCGGCCGGGATTACGATCCAGTCGGGCACCTCCCACCCGAGCTGTTGGACGATCTCGATCCCCACCGTCTTCTGTCCCTCGATGCGCAACGGGTTCATCGAGTTGGCGAGGTAGATATCGCCCTCTGCGGTGATCTCCTGCACGATCCGCATGCACCCGTCAAAGTCGGTGTCGAGCGCGAGGACGAGCGCGCCGTGCGCGATTGGCTGGGCGAGCTGGGCGGTGGAGACCTTACCCCGCGGCAGGAACACGATTGCCGGCATTTCAGCGGCAGCAGCGTAAGCAGCGAGCGCGGCAGATGTATCCCCGCTCGATGCGCACGCCACCGCTCGGATCGGCCTCCCCTGAGCGATCAACTGGCGCACGTGCGAAATGAGAACGGTCATCCCCAGATCCTTGAACGATCCGGTCTGGCTGATCCCGCACTGTTTGATCCACAGATCGGGGATCCCGAGTCGTTCCCCGAGCCGCGGTGCGGAGATGAGCGGTGTATACCCCTCCCCAAGAGACACGATGTTCTCGCGCGCGATGTGGGGCGCGACCCACTCCCATTTTCCCCACACCCCGCTCGCGTACGGCCATTCGAATGATCGCACCCGCGAGTCGAACAGCTCCCGCCACTCCGCACCAGAGCGGGGCCGGAGCGGAGCGAGGTCGTGCTCCACATCGACCAACCCACCGCAGCTACCGCAACGGTAGATCACTTCAGTGATCGGGTAGTGCTTACCGCAGCGGATGCACTCTAACCAAACTTTATCGGTCATGCATTAACCTCCTACCACGTGGGTGACGACCCGGTGCACGGGGGGATCGCTGCACTCCGGCCCCGGCAGTGAAGCTTCGTCCGGCTTGTCCGACAGCCCGAACACGAGCGCGTCGCGGTCGCGCCAGCGTGCCGCCGCGGTCATAATTTCATGAGTGATCGTAATTTCCTCCCGCAGCAGCTCCGCGGCCGATGCGGAGTCGTCCATTTGGCCCATATGCTCGACGGTGGCGCGGAACTCGGCGCGACGAAACTCCGTAAACGGGGTAGGATCGCCCCGAGCTACCGCTTCGGACACCTGCGCGTGCACCGCCCGCACCGCCGTGGGGAGATCAGCAGTGTGCGCGTCCACGTACGCGAGCAGATCCGCGATCTCACGCATCCTTCCCGCCCGCACCGCCGCAGTCAGCTCGTTCCGGTCGATGAGTCCCGCCCCGAGGATGAGGCAGATGTAGGCGAGGTAATCCTGGTTGTCGGTGGTGAACGGATGGTACTCCGGTCGGTTTAAGGCAGCGTAGTCAGCAGCGAACACCGCAGCGGAAAAATCATCCCCAAGAATGCCGGCGAGGGTGGTCCGCATCGCCTCCACCCGCACCCGATCGATGACGTGATCGTTCCGCCCCCGCGCCCCGAGGAGAGTCTTGTCGAGGTCGATCACGACAGCGGTGCCGCCCTCGATCGGGATTCCCCGGCGCGCACACAACGACTCGAACTCGCCAATCCCGGCCCAGCGGTTGCTGAGCACAAGCGTCCCCGTTTCCTCCTCTACTACTTCCAGTCGCGCCGGGGCGTCGTCCTCGGCGCAGATGAACGCCATCCCGGGCCAGTCTCCCGCCCGGCACAGGTTGAAAAACGCGGTGCCGTCGTTCACCCGTGTGTCCCCGATGTACACGAGGCGGGTGAGCGGGGCTCCCCCCGCGCGCCGCTGTGCCGCCTTGAGGATCTCGACCACCACCTGAGCGTACTCGGGACTAGTCTTGCGCGGGACGTAATCGCGCCGCAGCCGCAACCGATCGCGCAGCTGCGGGAGCCCGGGCAGGCCCGAGTCGAGCGGTACGAGATTACGGTAGACGATGAAATCGCTGAGGAGATCAGCGACGCAAGCGCGACCGTACACGTTCATGACACGTACCCCTGGGCGACGAGAAGCTCGCCGTTTAACACCGCACCACCGGCGGCACCGCGCAGCGTGTTGTGCACGAGCACGACCATCCGTACATCGAATATCTGATCAGGGCGTACCCTCCCGACAGTCACCGCCATCCCCGCTTCGGCCTCGCAGTCCCGCCGCGGTTGGGGACGATCGTCCTCATTCCGCAGTGTGATCGGACGTGCCGGGGCGCTGGGCAGTGCTGCCACCGTGTCCGGAGCGCGAAAATCACGGAGTATCGCGCGCACATGCTCCAGTCCGGGGTGTTTCTTCAACCCAATTGACAAGCAGATCGTGTGGCCGTCGATCACCGGAACGCGGTTGGCGTGTGCGCTCAGGCGGAAATTGGTCGGCACCTGGGTGCTGTTTCGCACCGTCCCGAGGAGGAGGCGCGCCTCGCGGGCGATCTTCTCCTCCTCCCCCGAGATGTAGGGGAGCACGTTTCCGATGATGTCAAGCGCCGGCACGCCGGGATAGCCGGCGCCGGACACCGCCTGCATGGTGACCGCGACGACCGCCTCCACTCCAAACGCGTCGTGGAGCGGCTTCAGCGCCATCGCGATCCCGCTCGTGGAGCAGTTCGGGTTGGTGACGATGAACCCGGAGGTCCCGCGCCGTTCCCGCTGTCCCGGGATGAGCGCGAGATGGTCGGGATTCACCTCGGGGATGACGAGCGGGACGTCGGGGTCGTCCCGGAACGCCGATGCGTTCGAGCACACCGCGTAGCCCGCCGCGGCGAACCGCGGTTCCACCTCCCGCGCCACGGCGGCGGGGAGAGCGGAGAACACGATCTTCCCTGGGATGTCCGGCTCCAGCGGCAACACGGGCATCTCCCGGATCCGCTCCGGCAGGTCGCCGGGGAGGATGGAGTGACACGCCTCCCCATAGGGGCGACCGGCGCTCCGGGCCGAGGCGGCGAGCGCCATGATCTCAAACCACGGATGATCGGCGAGTACCTGCACGAACCGCTGCCCGACCGCGCCGGTGGCGCCGAGAATGGCGACAGGAATCCTACTTTCCATTGCTGATTACCTCCTTGTGAATCTCCCGCACCGCGGCGGCGGCATCCGCGGCGGCGACCACCAATGAAACACTGCACTCGGATGAGCCCTGGGCAATCGCGATCACGTTTATCCCGCTCCGCCCGAGGGTGCCGAAGATGCGCCCGGCGATCCCGGGGGTGCCGCGCATCCCCGCCCCCACCGCACTTACGATGACGATCCCGTCCTGGGACCAAATGCGATCGATGTCACGGCGGGCGAGCTCGCGGGCAAACTCTTCCTCCAAGCGGGCGGCGACCGCCGCCGCACTCGTGGTGGGCACGACGAAGCAGATCGATTGCTCGGATGAGGCCTGGGAGATCATGAGCACGTTGGCCCCGGCGCGCGCCACCGCGCTGAACGTCCGCCCGGCGATCCCGGGCACTCCGATCATCCCCCTCCCCTCGACGTTGATCATCGTGAGATCGGTTATCACCGTGATCGCCTTGACCGTACCGTCGGTGTTCTCCGGGGTGCGCACGATGCGCGTCCCCGGAGCGGCTGGGTTGAACGTGTTCTTCACCCACAGGGGAATCCCGTGCTCGATCACCGGACGGATCGTGCGCGGGTGCAGGACCTTCGCCCCGAAGTAGGCGAGCTCTCCGACCTCGGTGTAGGAGATGACCGGGATCACGCGTGCGTCGGGGACGATGCGGGGATCAGCGGTCATCACCCCGTCGACGTCGGTGAAGATCCACACAGCGTCGGCCGTGAGCATCTCCCCGAGGATCGCCGCGGTGTAGTCGCTCCCACCGCGACCGAGGGTGGTCGTCACCCCGGACGCGGTCGCGCCGATGAACCCGGTGACCACCGGGACAATCCCGCGATCGAGGAGCGGGGTGAGGCGGGCGGCGATGCGGTCCCGTGTCGGTTCGTTAAGCGGAACCGCGTGCTGGAACGTATCATCGGTGATTATGATCTCGGTGGCGTCGACCGGTTCACTCTCCAGACCCGCCCCGCGCAGGACCGCGGCGAATAACCGCGCGCTCAGGCGCTCCCCGAACGATACGATCCCGTCCAACGCCCGCGGAGTGAGCTCGCGCAACACGGCGACGCTCGCGCACCGGCGGGAAAACTCGGCCAACTGCTCTGCGCCCGCGGACTCGACCGCCTTCCGCTCGGCCGGATCCGCGATGAGCGCCGTCGCCATCTCGTGATGGCGCGTCCGGAGGGCGGCCGCGATCTCGCGATACCGGTCCTCGTCTCCCTCCGCCGCGCTCTGTGCTCCTGCAATGAGCATATCGGTCACCCCGCTGAGCGCGGAGACGACCACGACCACGCGGTCCCGGTCCTCCGCCACGCGGGCGACGATTCCGCCTGCCTGGGCCATGGCGGCGGCGGTCCCCACCGATGTCCCCCCGAACTTCATCACTAACGCACCCATCTCACCTCCCAAAAATAAAAGACCACGGCATCGCCGTAGTCTCAGTCGTCCGCCTGCCCCTAAACCGATCGGTTTAGAGCATCGCGGACACAAACGTCGTGCATCCTCCGCGGAGGCTAACAGCTACTGCATTCTGCACACGCACGTTTGTGTCAATCATGCAATTACCATACACTCATTCCGCCGTCGTGTCAAGTGAAGGAGGAGAGATGTTCCGCCCCAGGCGCGATCCGCCCTGCTGCGCCCGCGCGCTCAGACTGGCGTACGCCGCTACGAACGAGGAGATGCTCCACGGTATGATCAATGCGATCAATATCGCGGGAATCAGGTTCAACCACCGCACCTCGGCCGTATACATGCTCACCGGCCACTTGAACCCGGTAAATATGAACACCCATATTGCCAGTAATGCCCAGGTCAGCGCTGCCCACCCCAAATTGAGGAGGAAGAGCTTCATCACGTATCCCTTCGTTATCTCGGCGCTCCACGCGAATGCGTCGCGGATTCCCAACCCCTCATCCACGATCGCCAGCATCGCGTAGTAGTAACGGAATAGGAAGATAATCCCGGGCACAACCAGGAGGATTAACCCGATAGTCCCGCCAAGTATGTACAGAAAGAACGCCCCGAGCAGGGTGAAGTAGCGGCGGAACACCCCAAAAATGACGGACGGACGTACACTCTCGTCTCCGCGCACAATCCGAAGAATGTAGAACTGATAGCCAGTTGTAAACACAGAAAGGAAGAAGAAAATCCATATATTGCTTGCCACCCTCCCCCACGAACCGAGCAAACCCAGCCCATATGGGAATTGAAGCACAATCCAGATGGCATAAAGGAGAAGCCACACCCTCCTTGTTCGGTTAACCCCACACCGGATCCATGTGCCAATGTTCGGTTCGATAGGATCGCATGTCATGATTTTTTAATATAGCACGTCACATCGGGGTGGTCAAATCGCCGCGGGCGCGATCCATCCAATTGCGGTACCATAGGCGCCGTGAACGATCGACCTCAGAGCTTACGCGAACTTTTTCTTCTGCGTAATGATGTTGCCTTCTTGAATCACGGCTCGTTTGGGGCGTGCCCTGCGCCCGTATTCGCCGCGTATCAGCGGTGGCAACGCGAGCTTGAAGCGGAGCCCGTCGAGTTTCTTGCGCGCCGGTTTCCGGACCTGATGGCACAAGCACGAGCAGCGCTGGGCGAGTACGTCACCGCGGATCCCGACGAGATTGTTTTCATTCCCAACGCAACGACGGCGCTTAACATTGTTGCCCGTGCCCTGCCCCTGCAGCCTGGGGACGAGGTGCTCGGCACGGATCACGAGTACGGTGCGATCGATCGGATGTGGACCTTCATCTGCAATAAGCGAAGGGCACGTTACATCAGAACGCCACTCGATGTTCCGATTCATGCGACGGCCGATGTGGTGGACGCAGTGTGGTCGCGCGTCACCGCGCACACCCGCGTCCTGTTCCTGAGCCACATCACCTCGCCGACGGCGATCATCATGCCGATCGCGGAGCTAATCGCGCGGGCACGGGAGCGCGGCATCATCACTGTGATCGACGGCGCACACGCCCCGGGCCAGATCCCGCTCGATCTCCACGCCCTGGAAGTGGACTTCTACGCCGGCAACTGCCACAAGTGGATGCTGGCCCCAAAAGGATCGGGATTTCTCTACGCCCGCCGTGACAGGCACCAGTTACTCGAACCGCTGATCGTGAGCTGGGGGTGGCATGCCGAAAAACCGGGACCATCCCGCCTTATCGATTATGTACAGTGGCCGGGGACGCACGATCCCGCGGCCTACCTTGCCGTCCCCGCGGCAATTCGGTTCATGGGAACGCACCATTGGCCGGCGGTGCAGCGGGAATGTCACGCACGTGTACGGGACGTCCGTACTCTGATAACGGCGCTCACCGGCATTCCCCCGCTCACCCCCGACTCACCGGAGTGGTTTGGGCAGATGGCAGCATTTCCTCTGCCTGCAGTGGACGGCGATGCACTGCACCAACAGCTATACGATCGCTTTCAAATCGAAGTTCCGATTACCACCTGGCGCAATCGCCAACTCATCCGCGTATCGGTGCAAGGATACAACACCCGTGCCGACGTGGATGCGCTTGTCTCCGCGCTGTCCACTCTAATCGGCGATTCCCGCTCGGATAACGCGGCTACGCCCGCTTGATGGTAAGGCTATCTCCCCGTCCCACCGCCTTTAATTTCTTGTCCACGATTTCACGTAAGTTTTTACCGGGTTTGAACGCGGGGACGACTTTTGCCGGCACCGTGATTTTCTTGCCCGTCTGGGGATTTATTCGCCGCGATGCACTCCGCGCTCGCGCCTCAAACTTCCCGAACCCGGTGATATTGACCGGATCGTTCGCCGCAATCGCATGGTTGATCAACTCAATCGCACCGTCGATCACCTTGCGTGCGTCCTTCTTGGTGAGCCCCGCCTTTTCCGCCAACCGATCGACAAACTCCTGCTTGTTCATGCTACCCCCTCAAATAATAGAGTGATGGATATATATACCACGAGGCCGGGAGGAAAAGCAAGTCCTACCGGTAGTCCCGCTTACCCCAGCCCGGCATAAGAGCCGGTATCCTCTTTTCTCCGTTTAAACATGCGTTTTGTTGCATTGCGATATATCCGACTACAAACGCAATGCTGTTGTAAATCGTGCACGATCAAACCCCGTATAATCATCGCTACCCCAAGAACGATGCCCCTGGTATTACCAGGCTTCAGCGCTACAACGTGTCACTCGTAGAGCTTTGGATCCGTGATGTCGCGCAACCCATCGCCCAACATGTTAAACGAAAGAACGGTTATCAGAATAGCAATACCAGGGAAGACCGCAAGCCAGTGCGATACAGCTAATTGCTCCACTCCCGAACGGATCATGTTGCCCCATGTCGGGGTGGGCGGCTTGACCCCAAGGCCAATGAAGCTCAGATTGGCTTCCATCCGGATCGCAGTCGCTGTCCACAGCGTTCCCATAACTAATACCTCGCCGAAAATATTAGGAAGGATATGGCGAGCCAACAGGCGAGTGGAACCTACCCCGAGCGCCTGCGCCGCTTCGACGAAATCTTTCTCCCTCATTTCGAGGGTGGGAGCGTGAGCGATGCGCACAAACCGCGGAATAAGCGCGATCGATATCGCCAAGATAAGCTTAATCAATCCGCTTCCCAATACGGCCATTACTACTAACCCCAGAATGAGCGTGGGAAAAGACATGAGGATATCAACACTGCGCATGATGGTCGTCTCCAGTTTCCCGCCATTAAACCCGGCAATCATCCCCAGCGCTGTCCCGATCACCATGGCGATGAACACTGAACTGACGGATACAGTCAGTGAAACACGCGCACCCCACAAGATCCGCGATAGGACATCGCGACCATAGACGTCGGTTCCCAACAAATGTGTGCGCCCAGGAGAGGCCAACCGGTGGAACACATCTTGCTCCAACGGATCGTAGGGGGACAGCAACGGGGCAAAAATGGCGATCACGGTGACTGCCAACGCGACAATAGCTCCGATGAGAGCTGCTTTGTTCTTCATAAATGTGCGCAGGATTCTGCGGCGCCGATTCATCAGCTGTACCTTATTCTGGGATCGAAAAACGCGTAGGACACGTCGGTGATCAGGTTGATCACCACCACAAACGCGGCGTAAATCAGCATTACCGATTGCAAAGTGGCGTAATCGCGCTGCTTCATCGCTCCCACCATCAGCTTTCCCAAGCCAGGACGAGAAAAAACCACTTCCGTCATAACCGAGCTACCAAGAAGGACAATCGAGTACACCCCAATAATCGAAGCAATGGGAATAATTGAGTTGCGCAGAGCGTGGCCGTAAATCACCACCCTCTCTGACAACCCCTTGGCGCGCGCAGTGCGCACGTAATCATCCTGAAGAACGTTAAGGAAAGACGACCGTGTCATGCGGGTTATATAGGCCATCATAATAATCCCAAGAGTAAGCGCGGGAAGAAACAGGTATCTGATATTGCTCCCAATGTTGTGGATGTCCCCCCCGCCTACACTCGGGAACAACCGTAACTGAATTGAAAACAGAAGCATTAGAAGAATTCCCATATAAAAAGCGGGCAGTGAAAGCCCGGTTAGGGAGACCGCCCGTCCGATGTAATCGATGAGGTGATTGCGCTTGAGAGCGGTGACGATCCCGAGCGGGAGACCAAGGATTGTGCCAAGGAGAATGCCGGCAACCGTCAATTCCAGCGTGTAGGGAAGCGCGGTTGCCACTTGGCGCGCCACCGGTTCGTTAGTGATAAGTGAGGCCCCGAGATCACCATGAATAAACTTGTACAAGGAATCGCCATATTGCACCCAAAGTGGTCTATCCAGGCCCATTTTCTCCCGCAGTGCCTGCACTGCCTCTTTTGACGCGTAATCACCGAGGGCAGCAACCGCTGGATCGCCGGGGGCAACACGCACTAACAGAAAAACAAGGGTAAAGACAGCAAGCATAATCGGGACAGCAAGAATAACTCGCCGCACGATATACGATGTCATTGGTCGTTCGCGCTTCCTTTCTCAAATAGCGGGCGCGGGACGCGGTAGCGCGTTCCGCGCCCATGTGCTGCTACTTATGAGTTTTCTCAGTGATCTGCGGATAAAGTGCAAGGGTCGACTTGAGGTCGTACCCGTAGTTCACTGCTGCGTTACGCGCGAACACAAACTGGAGAATGTACAGTGGATAAGAAGCGACATCCTCCAACAGCTTCAGCTGCGCCGTCTGCCACATCATCGACTGAATCGTGGGATTGAGTTCCGTTCGGGCGGCATCGATCAGCCAATCGATCCCGGTGTAATGGGAGAAATTGGTGTCCGGCTTCGCTCCGGTAACCACAATTGACGCTGAATAGTAGAACCGCGTAAGGAATACGTCCGCGTTCGGCCGCCAGCAGATGTACAGCGTGATCGGATTGACATCCTTACGGATCATCGCGTGGTAAGTCGAGTGATCAACTACTTGTAAATTCAGATTAATCCCGACTTTTTTCAATTGCGATTGGATATTGACGAACGGTTGTCGGTAACTCGCACGCTCAGAAATTACTTCGTTGAACGAGAACCCGTTCGCATAGCCTGCGTCCGCGAGAAGTTGCTTCGCTTTCGCCAAATTGGCCTGATACAGAAGTCCGGCTTTCGCCACTTCGTCTTTGGTCAGACCGCCAGCGAGCATGGGCGGAACTGCCGAGTACAACGGAGTAGCAACATCGGAACCGATAAACGCAAGCAGCTCAGCGCGACTGATAGCGTAGGCGATCGCACGCCGAACGCGAATGTCCTGCAGCGGTCCGGAGGTGACGTTAAGATGAACAGTCACCGTCTCCCCGGGGCCGAAGACATCGACAACCGTGTTCGGAACAGCCTTCATCGCATTGACCCACATCTGTTCCCTGACCCCTTCGATGACGTCAAGCTCTCCCGTCTCCAACCCCGCCTTGCGTGCGTTCACATCAGGCATGTACCACACTTCAACCTGATCTAACAGGGGGGCGCCGCGGAAGTACTTGGTGTTGGCAACGAGAACAACCTTCTGCATCGGGGAGTAGGACTTGAACATGAATGGTCCCGTCCCCACTGGATGCGTTTTAAAACTATCTCCCAATGCCTCAACTGCCTTTTTGCTGACGATGAATCCGCCCGCGTAGTTGGCCACTTTGGGGAGGAACAATGCCGGCGAAAGCGCTTTTTCGGTCGTAATTTGCACT
Source organism: uncultured Thermotogae bacterium (assembly GCA_964540085.1). Taxonomy (GTDB): domain Bacteria; phylum Bipolaricaulota; class Bipolaricaulia; order UBA7950; family UBA9294; genus S016-54. The sequence continues at coordinate 6,881 of CAZILO010000010.1, read as the reverse complement.
GTGTATTTGTCAACCGCGGTAACCGTAAATCCACTATACCCACCGGCGTAAGCCGACGTTTTGGGGTTAGCCGCACGGTTAAGGGAAAAGACGACATCGGCGGCGGTCATTTCGTAGCCGGGATTGCCGTTCCAGGGATGGAACATCACTCCTTTGCGCAGATGGAAGGTCCAGGTACGCCCATCGGAAGAAATTTCGTAACTCGTCGCCAAGTCGGGCTCAAATTGACTGATATCGCCCGGCTTATAGCGGACAAGGCCGTTAAACACCATATCCACTACAGCGCGATCCATCGTCGCTGCGGCGTAATACGGATCAAGGGTCTTGAGATCGGCAGCATCAAACGCGATACGCAGAGTCTTATTGGCCGGGGCAGTCAACGCCCCAACAGCGAAAGCACCAACCATCAGACAGACCACCAGCCCAGTAATCAACAACTTGCGATACATATCCACCTCCTTAAAAGTTACTTGCTAACAGCAAGCGGCAAAAAGTTATATCTACTTTTACGCAAACATCACCTCCTTTCTCCTTTATTTGCGACACACCCATTAATTTTTACAATAACGAGGAGATACGGAAAAGTCAAGAGCGGGGCTGAAGTCGTTGTCCAATATTCAGGTTTCATCCCAACCGGCGAACTCGGGGCGCCGGGGTTGGGTCGCTGGGGATGCATCTGGCCAAACGGTGGTGCCGGTGAAGAAGTGGAGGAAACCGTCAAATAACGTCCGCCAGTGGTTTTTTCGCGTTAATTGATCCTTGCTCGCTCACGGGCTACCATCTAACCTAAGATGAGCATGCCAAGAGTCGGAGAAAAAGCGGGATTTCAAATCTCGGAGAGATTAGCTCCGCGCGGGGATCAGCCAAAAGCGATCGCCGAGCTAACTGAGGGGGTACTTTCTGGTCTTCGGTTTCAGACCTTGCTCGGGGCAACCGGGACCGGAAAGACGTTCACAATTGCGCATGTGATCCAGAACGTGCAGCGCCCCACCCTGGTCATCGCCCACAACAAGACCCTGACCGCGCAGCTAGCAAACGAGTTTCGCGAGCTGTTTCCCCACAACGCGGTCCATTATTTCGTCTCCTACTACGACTACTACCAACCAGAGGCGTACCTCCCGCAAACCGATACCTACATCGAAAAAGACGCGTCCATTAACGACGAGATTGACCGCCTCCGTCACGCCGCCACCTCGGCCCTGTTTGAGCGCCGCGACGTGATCATCGTCGCATCGGTATCGTGCATTTACGGCCTCGGCTCGCCGGAGATCTATCATGACATGGCGATCGAGATCACCCGCGGCGGGGAGATGGACCGGGACGAGGTGATGCGTCATCTCATCGCGCTTCAGTACACACGCAATGACATCGCGTTCGACCGCGGCACGTTCCGCGCCCGCGGCGACACCCTGGAGATCATCCCCGCCTACGAGGAGCGAATCGTACGCGTCGAGTTCTTCGGCGACGAGGTCGATAGAATCACGATTCTCGATCCGATCACCGGCCATCCGATTCGCGAGGCCGATTCGGTGCGGATCTATCCGGCATCGCACTTCATCACCCCGGCCGACCGCACCAAACGCGCGATCGAGTCGATCGAGGAGGAACTGGAACAACGGCTGCGGGAACTGCGTGCCCACGGGAAGCTGCTCGAAGCGCAGCGGCTGGAACAGCGCACCCGCTATGACATCGAGATGATGCAAGAAATGGGCTACTGCTCCGGAATCGAGAATTACTCCCGCCACCTCGACGGCCGCGCGCCGGGGGAACCGCCGGCGGTGCTGCTCGATTACTTTCCCGACGACTTCCTGATGGTGATCGACGAGTCGCACCAGACCGTTCCCCAGATCCGCGGGATGTACCACGGCGATCGGTCACGGAAGGAAACGCTGATAGAATATGGATTCCGTCTTCCGTCGGCCTTGGATAACCGCCCGCTTACGTTCTCCGAGTTCGAGGCGCGGCTGAACCAGGTGATCTTCACATCGGCGACTCCGGGCCCGTACGAATTGCGCCATTCCGAAAAGATCGTTGAGCAGATTATCCGCCCCACCGGACTCGTCGACCCCGAGGTCGAGGTCCACCCGGTGCAAGGGCAGGTCGATCATCTCGTGGGAGAGATCAAGAAGGTCACGGCGCGGGGTGAGCGCGTGCTCGTCACTACACTCACCAAACGGATGGCTGAGGACTTGACCGAGTATCTGGTCGACCTTGGAATTAAGGCGCGCTACCTGCATTCCGAGATCGACACTCTGGATCGGGTGGAGATCCTGCGCGATCTGCGGCTGGGAAAGTTCGACGTCCTCGTCGGGATCAACCTACTGCGCGAGGGCCTCGATCTTCCCGAGGTGTCGCTTGTCGGCATCCTCGACGCTGATAAGGAGGGGTTTCTCCGTTCCGGCACGTCCCTCATCCAGACGATCGGACGGGCAGCGAGAAATGTGCGCGGCAAGGTAATCCTGTACGCTGATGTGATGACCGACTCGATCAAACACGCGGTTGACGAGACGAACCGCCGGCGCGCGATTCAGATTGCATACAATAAGAAACACGGCATCGTTCCGAAGACGATCGAGCGCGACATCACCGACATCTTATCGGTGATCCGCGCCCCACAGGAGGAGTACACCCCAGCGTCGGTGAAGGTGGACGGGCTCACGCGCGTGGAAATCCTGGCGACGATCAGCAAGCTGGATCGGGACATGCACCGCGCCGCGGACCGGCTCGAGTTCGAGCTCGCCGCCCGCTTGCGCGATGAGATTAAAGCGTTAAAGAAGAAGCTATGAACGTACTGCGCATTAAGGGAGCACGCGAGCACAACCTGAAGAACATCGACCTTGAGATCCCGCGCGACAAGCTCGTCGTGATCACCGGGATCTCCGGGTCGGGCAAGAGCTCACTCGCGTTCGACACGATCTACGCCGAGGGGCGACGGCGATACGTGGAGTCACTGTCGGCATACGCGCGCCAATTCCTCGGGCAAATGGACAAGCCGGACGTCGATTTCATCGAAGGATTGTCGCCGGCGATCTCGATCGACCAAAAAACGCGGTCGCACAACCCGCGCTCGACAGTGGGTACGGTGACCGAGATCTACGATTACTTGCGGCTGTTGTACGCGCGGATTGGCCATCCCCACTGCCCGCAGTGCGGCCGCCCCATTACCCGCCAATCGGCGCAGCAGATCATTGATGCAGTGATGGAGCTCCCGGCCGGCACCAAGGTGCAGATTCTCGCTCCGGTGGTACGCGGGCGCAAGGGCGAGTACAAGAAGACGTTCGAGGAGCTGCAGCAGGAAGGGTTCACGCGTGTGCGCGTCGATGGGGTGGTGCGCACCCTGTACGAAGAGATCGAGCTTGCCAAGCAGCGCAAGCACACCATCGAGATCGTGGTCGACCGCGTTGCCGTCGATCCCCGCAAGCGAGCACGGATCGCTGACTCGATCGAAACCGCGCTCAAACACGGAGGCGGGGCGGTGGTGATCCTCACCGACGACGGAAAAGAACACATGTACAGCGAACACTATGCGTGCGTTCATTGCGGGGTGAGCTACGAGGAGCTGTCCCCGCGCATGTTCTCGTTCAACAATCCGTACGGAGCGTGCCCAGAGTGCGGCGGGCTCGGATACCGCAAGATCATCGATCCTGAACTCGTTGTTGATCCGACAAAGGGCCTACTGAACGGCGGGATCATCCCGTTCGCCAACTCCAAGTCGCGCTGGTTCGAGGGACAGATGAACGCGGTCGCCAACCTCCTGAAAATCGATCCGTTCAAACCGCTCGGGAAGCTCCCAAAGGCAAAACTCGACGTAATCCTATACGGAACGAACGGCAAGACGATCTCGTTTGACTACACCTCGTCCTCCGGACGCACACGCACGGTACGGCGCGCGTTCCCCGGGGTGATCCCGATGCTGGAACGGTGGTACCGCGAGACGACGTCGCAGGAGTGGCGCGACGAGCTGGAACAGTTCGTCGCCACCCTGCCGTGCCCAGTGTGCCACGGCGCGCGGCTCAAACCGGAGGCGCTGGCGGTGACAATTAACGGGCTCAACATCCACGAGGTGACGACACTCTCGATCCGCAGCGCGCTCACCTTCTTCGAGAACCTCGAACTTACCCCGCGCGAAGAGATGATCGCCGCTCAGATCCTGAAGGAGATCAAGGCGCGGCTCGGGTTCATGGTCGCGGTTGGGCTCGACTACCTCACCCTCGACCGTCAGGCCGGGACGCTCGCCGGCGGCGAGGCGCAACGGATCAGGCTCGCCACTCAGATCGGGAGCCAACTGACCGGGGTGTTGTACGTGCTCGACGAACCATCGATCGGGCTGCACCAGCGCGACAACCGGCGCCTGCTGGCCACATTAAAGGGGCTGCGCGACCTGGGAAACACCGTGATCGTGGTCGAGCACGACGAGGAGACAATGCGGGAATCGGACTTTATCGTCGACCTTGGTCCCGGTGCCGGCCGCCACGGCGGCGAGGTCGTTGTCGCCGGCCCGCCAGAGGCGGTGGCGGCGTGCGAGCGCTCGATCACCGGGCAGTACCTGTCCGGCAAGCGGCGGATCCCGATCCCGGCCAAACGGCGCACCGGAAACGGAAAGTATCTGGGCGTCCGTGGGGCAGCGGCGCACAACCTCAAGCACATCGATGTTGACTTCCCACTCGGAAAATTCGTGTGCGTCACCGGAGTGTCCGGATCGGGCAAGAGCTCCCTTGTCGAGGACGTTCTCTACCGCGGGGCAGCGCACCGCCTCCACCAGACGGTCCGTCGCCCCGGACCGCACGAGGATATCCGCGGAATCGAACACATCGACAAGGTGATCGAGATCGATCAGTCCCCGATCGGGCGCACCCCGCGCTCTAACCCGGCGACGTACACCAAGGTGTTCGACGAGATCCGCGCCCTGTTTGCCCGCACTCCGGACGCCCGCCTGCGCGGCTACACCGCAGGGCGATTCAGTTTCAACGTCAAGGGCGGACGGTGCGAGGCATGCCAGGGACAGGGGGTAGAAAGGATCGAGATGCACTTCCTCCCCGACGTGTACGTCCCGTGTGAGGTGTGTAAGGGAACGCGTTACAACCGTGAGACACTCCAGATCAAGTACAAGGGCAAGTCGATCGCCGACGTACTCGCGATGACCGTTGAAGAGGCACTCACGTTCTTCGCCAACATCCCGCGCATCCGCCGTAAGCTCCAGACACTGTACGATGTCGGGCTATCGTACATCACCCTCGGCCAACCGGCGCCCGAGCTATCAGGCGGCGAGGCACAGCGGGTGAAGCTCGCCAAGGAACTGTCCAAGCGTTCCACCGGGAAGACCCTGTACATCCTCGACGAGCCCACGACCGGGCTGCACTCCGCCGACGTGGAGAAGCTTCTCGAAGTGTTGCATCGCCTCGTCGACTCCGGCAACACGGTGGTGGTGATCGAACACAACCTGGATGTGATCAAAACCGCGGATTGGATCATCGACCTCGGTCCCGAGGGCGGCGACAGCGGTGGGCAGGTGATCGCGGTCGGCACCCCGGAGGAGATCGCCCTCACGCCGGGTTCGTACACCGGAAGGTACCTGGCTGAGGTCTTGCGCGATCGTCTCCCCGCCGGAGCGAGGGGAAAGCGATGACAGCTGTCACGATACTGCTCGCGGTCCTGGTAGTCGCCCTCATTATCTACCTTACCGTGCGAACGCGGTCTGGAGCCAACCATGCCCAGATCGAATCTCTACGCGGAGAGGTGCGGGAGGCGGTGGCAGCGAGCCAAGAAAACCTCGCCGGCCAGCTTGCTCAGCTCGCCGCTCGACTCGACTCTCTCACCAACCAGGTGCAGGCACAACTGAAAACAGCGGTCGAGGTGTCGGCCCGGTCCGGTGAGAAGATCGACTCCCGACTGGACAAGGCGACAGCGGTAATTGGGGAAGTGAAGCGGTCACTGGGAGCACTATCCGAAGCCAACAAGCGAATCTACGAGGTCGGACGCGACATCGCAGGACTGCAGGAGATCTTACGCACCCCTAAGTTACGTGGTGGTCTTGGGGAAACGTTTCTCGGTGAGATCCTCCAGGAAATCCTGCCCCAGGAGCGGTTCACGCTTCAGTATACATTTCGGGACGGCCAGACGGTAGATGCGGTAATCCGCCTCGCCGATCATCTCGTACCGATCGATGCCAAGTTCCCGCTGGAGAGCTTTTCCCGTCTCCGCGATGCCACGACCGATGTGGATCGCACCAAGGTGAAACGGACCCTCATCCGCGATGTGCGCAAACACATCGACGCAATCGCTGACAAGTACATCCGGCCAGCGGAGGGGACGCTCGATTTCGCGCTGATGTACATCCCAGCGGAGAACGTGTACTACGAGGTGATCACCCGCGATCCCGCCCTGCCCGCCGACTACGACCTGTTCAGCTACGCCACCGCGCGCCGGGTAATCCCGGTGTCGCCGAACTCGTTCTACGCGTACCTCAAGACGATCCTGATCGGATTGAACGGGCTGCGGCTGTCGGAGAACGTCACCCTGATCCTGGGACGGCTACAGGAACTGACCGGGGCGTTTGGGCAGCTCGACTCCGACTTTCAACTGGTGGGCAAACACCTACGCAACTCACTTAACCGATTTGAAGATGCCAATCGGCGCCTGGATGCGTTCCGCCTGCGCCTCACCGCTCTGACTTCCGTGCACGATGAGCCTCCGTCCGACACGATCACTTGACAGAAAAATGACCATCACGTAACATCGATTTGCATGGGTCGTTAGCTCAATTGGCAGAGCAACGGACTCTTAATCCGTCGGTTGCAGGTTCGAGTCCTGCACGACCCAGAGAAGGGGGTCGTTAGCTCAGGGGTTAGAGCACCTGACTTTTAATCAGGGAGTCGCTGGTT
>CAZILO010000009.1:0-20187 GCA_964540085.1 uncultured Thermotogae bacterium | reverse complement strand
GGGCGTCGATCGCCGCGGCGATCAGGTTGTGCGCCGCCCCGATCGCGTGGATGTCGCCGGTGAGGTGGAGGTTGAACTCCTCCATCGGGACGACCTGGGAGTAGCCGCCGCCGGCCGCTCCGCCCTTGATCCCAAACGTCGGTCCCTGCGACGGCTGGCGGATGCACGCGATCGCGCGCTTGCCAAGGCGGCCGAGTCCCTGCACGAGGCCGATCGTAGTCGTCGTCTTTCCCTCGCCGAGCGGGGTCGGGGTGATCGCGGTGACGTCGACGTACTTCCCGTTTGGCCTGTCTTTAAGTCGCTCCAGAATCGAGAGTTGCACCTTTGCTTTGTACGTGCCGTAGAGTTCGAGTTCGTCGGGGCGGATCCCGACGCGTTCGGCAATCGCGGTGATTGGTTTTAGGGGGGCGGATTGTGCGATTTCAAGGTCTGATTTCATCGGCGCTCCTTTTGCCATCATAATTACAAATCGCCGTACAGGGCAAATTCGTACGGGTGGGGACGACGGTGAACAGCGGCGATTTCGTCCTGTTTTACTGCGATCCAGTGCTCGATCAACGATTCGGAAAACACATCGCCGACGAGGAGGTAATCGTGATCAGCAGCGAGAGCGGCGAGGGCAGCACCGAGGTCGGCAGGGGCGTGGGGAAGATCGTCGTTTTCCGCGTACAAGTTACGGTTGTACGGCCCAAATCCGAGCTGTTTCGCGTTCAGCCCGCGGTTGACACCGTCCATCCCCGCCATCACCAGCGCGGCGAACGCGAGATAGGGATTACAGGTGGCATCGACCGTGCGCACCTCGATCCGCCGCTGCGCTGGAGCGGCGTACGCCGGCACCCTGATCGCGGCCGATCGGTTTCCCTCTCCGAACGCGAACACCACCGGCGCTTCGTATCCCGGGACTAATCGGCGGTAGGAATTGGTGGACGGATTGGTGAACGCCATCAGACTGGGGCCGTGGGTGATGATTCCGCCGATGTAGCGCAGCGCAAGCTCGGACAGGTCCCCATCTCCCGCAAACAGGCTTGTCCCGCCCTGTGTCAGGTACTGATGGACGTGAAACCCGTTGCCGGGCGCATTGGGGATCGGCTTTGGCATGAACGTCGCTGTCAATCCGTGATCGGCCGCTGTCTGTCGGATTACCGCCTTGACGACGACCGCAATGTCGGCGATGCGCGGAAGCGGGGCAAACTCGACCTCAATCTCCAACTGCCCGGCCTGGCCGACCTCGTGGTGGTGATACTTGACCTTGATCCCGATCTCCTCCAACCGGCGGCACATCTCGTTGCGGAGCGCAAACGACGTATCCACAGGCGGTGCCACGTGGTAGAACGAATACGGGGGTGGTGCGGTCTCCGCGGCGGGGGGAGCGGGGGACGCGAACACGTAAAACTCGAACTCCGGGCTCATCATGATCTGATCCGCAGTTCCGCTATCCATTACGTACTGTGCCGCCCGCCGTGCGACGCTGCGGGGGTCACCGGTAAATTCACCACCATGCGGCAAGCGGAGGTCGCACAACAGCGCCAGATAGTTGCCATCCGGCTGCGTGTGGATCACCGCTGTATCCAGATCCGGCACCATGAGCATGTCGCTTCCTTCCACGTGTGCGTAGCCGTAGTTAGACCCGTCGCACGCGACCCCGGAGGCGACCAGCGCCGAAGTGAACCGGCGTGCGGGCACGGTGACGTGCCGCAGTCGTCCGATGAGATCCACCGCCTGAAAATCGACAAACGCGATCCGTTGCTCCTCGATCGTGCGCATGAGTGCTGCAAGTTCCACGTCCACTCTCCTCCTCTCTCTCCGCGGGAGAGAGAAAAATCGGAGGCTGCCGTGCGGTAGCCCCCTGATGGTTACTTTCTCGTGGCAAACGAGCAAATTAAGGATACCGAGGCATGTTTACCGCGTCAACTTTGGAACGGTGTGGGAAGCGGGTAGAATGGGGGCGCAATGGCGATACTCGATGGTGCGGCGATTGCCGCGGCGCGGCGAGAAAACGTGAAACGGCGAGCAGAGGCGTTACGCGCCCGCGGGATTATTCCCACGATCGCGCCGGTGCTCGTCGCCGGAAACAAGCCCGGAGAGGTGTATTACAACCATAAACGGCGGCTTGCACGTGAGTTGGGGATTGCGTTTCACGGGGTGACGTTGCCCCCCGACGCGACGAAGGCTGATATCGTGGCGGCGATCGCGCGATTGAACGCCGACCCGTTGGTGCACGGGGTGTTCGTCGAACTGCCACTGCCGGCGGGGGTTCAGATTGACGCCGTTGCCGCTGCGATCGCGCCGGAGAAGGATATCGACGCGCTCAATCCGGCCGATTTGGGGCGCCTTCTTGCCGGCGGGGCACGGTCAGCGAGTTATACTGAGCTTCGCGCCCGGCCCGACGTCCTTCTCCCCGCCACCGCGTTCGGGGTGATTGAGCTCCTCATCGCCGCCGGCGTCGATCCCGTCGGCAAGGAGACGGTGATCATTGGGGGCGGGACAACCGGCATCGCCCTGTCCACGCTCGTCCTGCGGTGGGGATACGGCACCGTCACCGTGTGCGAGTACCGTGGCCGTGACCTACGGGCGATCGTGCCCCGCGGTGATATCGTCATCGCCTGTGCCGGAAAGCCAAACCTCGTTACGGCGGACATGGTGCGGGACGGAGCGGTAGTAATCGACGTTGGCATCAACGTAACCGCGGATGGGATCGTCGGGGATGTCGACTTCGACGCGGTGCAGGGCAAGGCGGCCCTGATCACCCCGGTTCCCGGCGGGGTTGGGCCGATGACCACGACCATGATCATGGAAAACACCGTCAAGGCGGCGGAGAACCTCAGCCGGTAACAGCGCCAGTTGGGAATTCCGTCTATCAGCCCCTATCGCTTGTCCTTGAGGGCCGTAAACGTCCTGTAAATCTCCGTAGTTATATCATAATTCTAGCCCCGCGCGGACGGGCGAACAATCCTTGACAGCTCCGCGAGGTTTGTTTACCATCGAATTGGTTATTGGGAGATCGTTTAATGGCAGGACGACAGGCTCTGGCCCTGTTAGTGGGGGTTCGAATCCTCCTCTCCCAACCAGATTTCCCTCCTGATGGCACCGGTCCGCGACGAACGAAAGGCAAGGATTGATGAGCGAAGAACAGAAAGCCACACCCCGTGATTTCATCCGCCAGATCGTCGCTGCCGACGTCGCCGCCGGAAAGAACGGCGGTCGCGTTCATACTCGGTTCCCGCCTGAGCCCAATGCCTACCTTCACATCGGTCATGCCAAGTCAATCTCGCTCAACTTTGGCGTTGCGGCGGAGTTCGGCGGTCTGTGCAACCTGCGGTTTGACGACACCAACCCCGAAAAGGAAGAAATCGAGTACATCAACTCGATCAAGGAGGACATCCGCTGGCTCGGCTACGATTGGGAGGACCGCGAATACTACGCGTCCGACTATTTCGAGCAGTTGTACGCGTGGGCCGAATACCTGATCAAACAGGGCAAAGCGTACGTTGATGACCTGTCCGCGGAGGAGATCAGCGAGTACCGTGGCAAGGCAATCCACGACGGAGACAAGATTATCACTCCGCCGGGGAAGGACAGCCCGTACCGAAATCGGTCGGTGGAAGAGAACCTCGATCTGTTCCGGAGGATGCGTGCGTGCGAGTTTCCCGACGGGGCGAAAACCCTGCGTGCCAAGATTGATATGCGCCATCCCAACCTGAATATGCGCGATCCGGTGATGTACCGCATCATGCACGCGTCCCATCCCCGCACCGGAGATAAGTGGTGCATCTACCCGACCTACGACTGGGCACACGGTCAGTCGGACGCGATCGAAGGGATCACCCATTCTCTGTGCACATTGGAGTTTGAGGTTCACCGTCCGCTGTACGATTGGTTTCTTGACAACCTCCCCGTGCCGCACCGCCCCCGCCAGATCGAGTTCTCGCGCCTGAACCTGACCTATACCGTCTTGTCCAAGCGAAAACTCCTTCAGCTTGTGGAAAAAGGCCATGTCGCTGGGTGGGACGACCCGCGCATGCCGACGATCGCTGGGCTGCGCCGGCGTGGGTACACTCCGGAGGCGATTCGCGACCTGTGCGCGCGCGTTGGCGTGACTAAAGCCGAGGGGATAGTGGAATACGAACTCCTCGAATACTGTCTGCGCCAGGACTTAAATAAACGGGCGCTGCGGCGGATGGCGGTGCTCCATCCGCTCCGGGTGGTGATCGACAACTACCCGGACGATCAAACCGAGGAGCTTGATGCGATCAACAACCCGGAAGACGAGGCGGCGGGTACGCGCAAGGTTCCGTTTTCCAAGGTGCTGTACATCGAGCGCGCCGATTTCATGGAGAACCCGGTTCCCAAGTTCTACCGCCTCGCCCCGGGGCGCGAGGTGCGGCTGCGCTATGCGTACTTCATCAAGTGCACTGATGTCGTAAAGGATGAAACCGGCGAGATCGTCGAAATCCACGCGACTTATGACCCCGCCACGCGCGGCGGGGATGCGCCGGATGGGAGGAAGGTAAAGGCTACCCTGCACTGGGTTTCCGCCGCCCATGCGATTGACGCTGAAGTGAGGTTGTACGATCGGCTGTTCAAAGTGAAAAACCCGCTTCAGGTCGAGGCGGGTCACGACTGGCTTGAGAACCTGAACCCAGATTCAGTCAAGGTGCTGACGGAATGTAAGCTCGAGCCGAGTCTCGCGGACGTACAGCCGGGTGATCGGTTCCAGTTTGAGCGCCTCGGTTATTTCTGTGTCGATCCCGATTCAACCCGCGGTCACGTTGTGTTCAATCGCACTGCCACCCTGCGTGACACGTGGGCGAAGATCCGCGGCCGGCAGATGGCGACGCACGGTTAACCGTCGGTCTCCGCGTCGATTATCCGTTCCCATTCCTCTATACGTGCCTGCAGTTCCTGAGATAAAGAACGGTGCTCGGCGCCAAGCGCGGCGATCCGTTCTGTGTCCCCGGCACCGCTTGCGGCCTCGATTTCCGCCTCTAGCTCATGCAGCCTGGTTTCCAGACGTTCGATCTCCGTTTCGGCAGCGGCGATTTGTTCCGCCCGCCGGCGCGCGGCGTAGCGGTCGCGATTTTGGGGGCGCGGCCGCGGTGGCGCCTGCTTTTTCACGGCTTCTGCTGTTGGGTGGGGCGTACGATGACGTGCCCAGTAAGCAGCGAATGACATCGGGTAGACGTGTAGTGTTACGCCTTCGATTGCCCATATCGTTGTCGCTACTGCCTCCAGCAGGGCACGGTCGTGGGAGACGAGAATGATCGTTCCGGGATAATCGAGAAGCGCCTGCTGAAGAATCTCCTGGCTCCGGAGATCGAGGTGGTTCGTTGGCTCGTCCAACAGGAGCAGATTTCCCGCGGTGAGCGACAGGATGGCGAGAGCGAGGCGGCTGCGTTCCCCGCCGGACAGGGCGGACAGGCGCTTTTCCACGTCATCTCCGGCGAACCGAAACCGCCCCAGCACCCCACGCGCTTCCCCAATCGTGAGATCGAACCGGGAAAGGAGCGCGTCGAGCACGGTCCTGTCACCGTGTAGCCCCTCCTGTGTTTGTGAGAAGTAGGCGATTCGTACTCCGTGTCCACGGGTGATTGTCCCCGCCAATGGCGGATGTTTCCCGATGATTGTTTTGAGCAAGGTCGTCTTTCCCGATCCGTTTTCCCCGATCACCCCAATGCGATCGCCGCGATACACCGTCGCCGCCGGTACGGTGAACAATGGGCGGTCATAGCCGACGGTGAGATTCTCGATGCGCATTACCTGCTTACCACTTGGAGTCCCGAGAGGAATATGAAGCACGATCCCCTTTGCTGCCTGGGGACGCTCGATCAATTCCTGCTCCAGGTGTGCGAGCTTTTTCTCCCGATCTTTGGCTTGACGGTGTTTCTGCCCGGCGTGATGGCGGGCGATAAAGTCCTTGTAGCGGGCGATCGTCTCCTGCTGGCGTGTATAGAGCTCGAGCGCCTTTTCCTCCGCTGCGGCCCGCAGTGGGCGCGAGGCAGTATAGCCAACGCGGTAGATTGTCACCTGACCGGTTCCGATCTCCCACGTGCGGTTGGTGACCAGGCCGAGCAGATGGCGATCGTGCGACACAAGGATCAACGCACCGGGGAACTCAAGCAGCCGCTCTTCGAGCCATGCCAACGCCGCGAAGTCGAGGTGGTTAGTGGGCTCATCGAGCAACAATAGGTCGGGGGATTCAACGAGCACCCGCGCCAGCGCCGCGCGCGCCTCTTCCCCGCCGGACAGCTCATGCACCGGGCGATCGAACTCGTCGGGAGTGAATCCCACTCCGGCGAGCACCTCGCGGACACGGGCGTCGATCGCGTAGCCACCGCGGCGGATGAACTCCTCATGCAGGGCGTCGTAGCGGTGAAGAAGCTCGGGATCATCGTGCTCCGCCATCTGCGTTTCCAGGTGCCGTATTTCCCGCTCCATTGCGATCAACTCGGAAAACGGCGCTTGCATTGCGCGGTATAGCGTCTCCTCGCCGGCAAGCCGCGCTGCCTGAGGGAGGTAGCCGATTCGCGCTCCGCGGGCGAGATGCACCCCTCCGGAGCTGGGGGCCTCAATTCCGGCGATGATCGCAAGCAGGGTCGACTTACCGGTTCCGTTATCCCCAACAAGTGCCACCCGGTCGCCGGGGTTCACTACCGCGGTGAACTCCGCGAACAGCTCGTCCCCGCCGAACGATTTTGCCAGTTTATCGATCTGTAGAAGCGCCATTTCCCGGTAATGGTACGAAAACTGCGTCCCGAAGGGAAGGACGTTCGATCTTTCCTCCGTCTGCAAACTGTGGTAGCATAAAGGTACGATGAAGGAAGCGATGCTGTACGAAAAACTCGGAGACGGGCGGGTGCGCTGCAACCTGTGCGCCCACCGCTGCGTGATCGCCCCGGGGAAACGCGGGATTTGTGGGGTGCGCGAGAACCAGGACGGGACGCTCTATTCGCTTGTGTACGGGAAAGCAGTGTCCCTCGCTGTCGATCCGATTGAAAAGAAGCCGCTGTTTCACTTTCTCCCCGGGTCGCGCGCGTACTCGGTGGCCACGGTGGGGTGCAACTTCAACTGTCTGAATTGCCAAAATTACACGATTTCGCAGTATCCGCGGCTCCACTCCGGCCGCATCATCGGCGAGGAGGTGTCACCGTCCGAGATCGTGGCCGATGCAGTTGCGCGCGGCTGTCAGACGATCGCTTACACGTACACCGAGCCTACAGTTTTCTTCGAGTACGCGTACGACACCGCCCGCCTTGCCCGCGAGAACGGTCTGCGCAACGTGTTTGTGTCCAACGGTTACATGACGGCGGAGGCGGCCGATGCGATCATTCCCTACCTCGATGGGATCAACATCGATCTCAAGGGGATTTCGGACGAATTTTACCGCAAGATGGCGGGCGGAACGCTGCGGCCGGTCCTCGATTCAATCGCGCGGTTCCACCGCGCCGGCGTGTGGGTGGAGGTAACGACCCTCGTCATTCCGGGGATGAACGATTCGGAGCATGACTTGCGCTGGATTGCCGAGGCGATTTACGGGATCGCGCCGACGATTCCATGGCACATCTCCCGCTTCTATCCGGCGTATCGCCTCCGCGAAGTTCCCCCCACTCCGGTGGATACCCTTCGCCGCGCGCAGGAGATCGGGAAAGAAGTCGGGCTGCATTACATTTACGTGGGAAACGTTCCCGCGGAGGGGGAGGACACGTATTGTCCTCACTGCGGCGCGCGGTTAATCAAGCGGATTGGGTTCGCCGTGGTGGAAAATCGCCTCCAGGGCGGACGCTGTCCGAAGTGCGGCGCGGAGATCCCCGGCGTGTTTCTCACTGCGTAGTTATCTCGACCTGGCGCGCGCCGTCAGCACGCATAGAGATGTGGACGACGATATCACTCACATCGATGATCTCCGGCACGCGCTCCGGCCACTCGATCACCGTCACTCCGGACTCGGGTGGGATCAGTTGGTCGAGCCCCACTTCAGCGAGTTCCGCCACCGACGACACGCGATACGCGTCGAGGTGATGCAGCGTGAGCCGTCCGTGGTACGGGCGGTAGATAAGGTAACTCGGTGAGACGACAAGGTCAGTGATTAACAGTCCCTTGGCGATTCCCTTGACCAATGTTGTCTTGCCCGCTCCGAGATCTCCGATCAACGATACGACCATCCCGTCGTGCAATTTGTCGGCGAGCTCGAGCCCGATCTCCTCCATTTCCTCCGGGGTGTGGGCGAGGATTGTCTTGTCCATCTAGGTACGAATCCGTACTCCGAGCCGATCCAACCGCCGTTCAATCCGGGAGATCGTTTTTGCCACTTCCTCATCAGTCAGGGTGCGGTCCGCGGCGCGGAGGGTGAGTTCATAAGTGAGGGACTTGTATCCCGCTGCCACTTGGTCCCCGTGGTAGAGGTCATATAGAAATACCTTCTCCACCTGCTTTTCCGCCGCGATCGCGGCGCGCACCTCCGCCTCGGGTAGGTCGTGGGGGGCGAGCACTGACAGATCGCGCTTGGACGCGGGATAGCGCGGTAGCGGGGAAAATACCTTTGTGTCCGGTTTGAGTGCGAACAACGCTTCCATGTCGAGCTCGAACACCACCGTACGCACCCCGTCGAGGCGATCGGCGGCGATCCCGGGCGCGAGCTCGCCGAACACACCGACGGTCTCGTCGTTCACGATTACTTGCCCGCTGCGGCTGGGATGGAGGTACCTCGCCACGGCGGCGGGGACGATCTTGCCCGTGGTGAACCCGAGCCCAGCAAGGAGATCGATCAAGATCCCCTTCACCGTCAGGATGTCGATCTCTTCCTTACCGCGGAGAGGGATTCCGGCTCGCCCGAAGAACGCGGCAGCGAGGGAATCGCGTTCACGATCGGTCGAGAACACGCGACCGGTCTCGAAGATCATCCCACCGACCGCGCCGCGATTCAGATTGGTGCGCACGACTCCGAGGAGGCCGGGGATAAGGCGATCGCGGAGCGCGTTCTGCCCGGCGGCCATTGGGTTGCGCAGCCGAACGAGGCCGTCGTCCGCGAGCCCGAGCGCCGCCCGCCATTCCGGCTTGGCGAACCCATCGGTCACGGCTTCGTTCACCCCAAGGCCGGTCAGGATTGCCCGTGCGCGGTCCTTGTACAGTTCGTGCCCGTCTTTGCTCCCCATGTGCAGCACCGCCCGCGGCGGCACGGACGGGAACCGGTCGTACCCGTAAATCCGGCCGATTTCCTCGATTAGGTCGACCTCGCGGGTGAGGTCGGTGCGGAACGTGGGAATCGTGGCCACGAACCCATTTTCGTCCGTAGCGACTTCGACTCCCAGCGATGTTAGGATTGCCGTTATTTGCTCCGGCTCCACGTTGATTCCAAGCAGGGCGGCAGCTTTGTCCGGGCGTAGCCGCACCGTCCATGCCTGCCGTGGTGCGGGGTAGGCGTCGAGCATCCCCCGGTGCACGGTACACCCGGTCAATGACTGCATCAAGTAGACGGCGCGGGCGGCGGCGCGCGGCACCCCTTCCGGGTCGACCCCGCGTTCGAACCGCTGCGATGCCTCGGTCCGCAGCCCGACGGCGCGGGCTGACCGGCGCACTGTTACCGGATCGAACGCCGCCGCTTCCAACAGCACGCGGGTGGTGGTGTCGGAGATCTCACTGCGCTCGCCACCCATCACCCCCGCGATCGCCAAGCCGCCGTTTTCGTCAGCGATCATCAATACGTCGTTGGAGAGTGGGCGGTCAACTCCGTCCAGGGTGCGAAACGATTCTCCGGGATGCGCGCGTCGCACCTGAATCGTTTTCCCCAGCAGATCGGCGTCAAACGGGTGTAGGGGATGGCCGAGCTCGAGCATGACGTAGTTTGTCACGTCGATTACATTGGCGAGCGGGCGCATACCCGCTTTGATCAAGCGGTGCTGCATCCGGAGCGGGGCCGGCCCGACCTTGATTCCGCTCAGCAACCGTGCTGCGTAGCGCAGAGCGTCCGCCGGGTCTTCAATTGTCACCCCGAAGAAATCAGCTGCAGGTGGGTCCGCCTCGGTAAACTCGAGGTCGAGCGGGCGCAGATCCTTGCCGAGAATAGCGGCCACCTCGCGGGCGATTCCGTAGATTCCAGTGCAGTCGGGACGGTTGGAGGTGACCTTGATGTCGAGGACGTAGTCGTCATACTCAAGGAGCTCGTTGATGTCGGTTCCGAGGGGGAGGCTGAGATCGGGATCGAGGTTCCAAATCCCGGGGGACTTTTCCTCCAGTCCCAACTCGGCCTTGGAGCAGATCATGCCGTCGGACAGCACGCCGCGGATCTTGCGGCGCTCGATCTTGAACCCGCCCGGGAGAACACCGCCGGCAGTAATCACTGGCACGGCGGCGCCGTCGACCACGTTATTCGCTCCGCACACGACCTCGGTTTCCCGCGATCCGAGATCGACCCGGCACAGGGATAAGTGATCGGAATCGGGATGGGGCTTGTGTTCCAATACGCGGCCGATAACCGCTCCCTGCGGTCGGTCGATGCGGGTGATCCCCTCTACTTCCAGCCCGGCGAGGGTAAGCCGGTTGGCAAGCCGGTCCACCGCGTGGGCGTTCACCTCGATATCAACGTATTCCGCCAACCAACGACACGGTACCTTCATCGTTCACTCCTTGTTACAGGGAAAACCCAAAATAGACGACGCTTGTGCCCTCGCCGAGGAGCGGTGTGGCGTACCCAACGACGGCTGTCAGCGGGAGCATTCCGCCGAGCGCCGATAGGTTGGCCACCACTTCCACGCCTGCTTCGGCGTTGGGGATCGTTTTACCAAAATCGCTCTGTGTATTCCAGGTGTAACCGATCGCCCCGTACACCCGCATTACCGCATGGTCGACCATCGCCAGCCCGAACAGGTCGTACGGAGAGTCGTCCTGGAGCGGAAGTTCGAGTCCGATGCGACCGTATCCCTTGTTCATCCCGTAGGAGTGGAGCGGCGTCAGTACGCCATTTTTGGGCGTTCCGAACGTGTGGATCTCGGTGCGGTCGAACTGTAACACCGGGGGGAGATTCCCAAACCCGGTTCCCAGCACTACCGTTCCCTGGAGGTAGATCTGGGGAAACAGGCGCAGCTCGTCGAACGCTCCAATCGCCACGCGTCCGGATCCGGACGGCATCATATCGATGGCGATCGCTGTCTCTCGCGCGTGGTTGAGCGTTGCCGGCGCAAATACACCGAAGTGGAGGTAGGAGACGACGCCGGTACTGGTGGCCACGCGCCGCGCCCCGACGGTAACCGTATGTAGCGGCGCCCAATACCCGCCGGCCGCTCCGGTGGGAATGTTTCCAAACGACACGTAAGTGTAGCTCACCGTCGCGTCGAGGTTGTTATTCTTCAACTGCGCCGATAACGACACGTAGTTGCTGCGCCCAACCGCCACGTGGGCAGCCGCCCTATCCACGCCGATGTACACGGACATACGATCGAGGTAGCTGATCGTTACTCCCTGGGACGCGGGATCGGGGCGGATCAGGTAGGCATCGAGCGGAAACTCATTTTTCTTCAGGGCGACGACAAACTTCACCGGCGAGTTGTTGTTCAGCCGGTTGCTATCGGGCAGAAGATGATCGGGATCGATCGTTACCCGCTCCACCGGAGTGGCGGTGGTAAACGTGAGCGTATCTGCCGGCTTTACACCGTTCCACGTTTGACGAACCGTCTTCCCGTTGGTGAGGGCGGCTGCGACGATGACCGGTTGCGGAATCCCGCCGGTCCGCGTTACTGTGACCGTCGTTTCGTACCCCGCGCCGGTGTGGCGGCGCCCTGTGATCTCGATGCCGTAGTCGACCGTTCCGTCACCGTATACCCACGTCTTAAACAGCGGGCCGAGGTCCACGCCCGAGGACGTGGTGAGCAGTTTCTCGAACTCGGCGACGGTGATTTCACCGTGCATGTACCGGCTAGCCATCGTTTGCAACGCGGTGTCGAAATGCTGCTGCCCGCCGAGATTCGCCTCGATGTCCCGCATCACCAGGTATCCTTTATCGTAGATGCGCTCGGTTGTCGCGTTTCCGTATTTCACCGCGGCGAGCGGTTTCACCACCGCTTCGTCGAACCCCTGTTCTACGGTGAGGATATACGGGAGCTCAATCTGATGTTCGCGCAGGTTCAAGAATCCGAACTGGGAGCGGATGAAGTTCTCAACGATGCCATTGCCGAATTTTGGGAACAGATTCGGACCAGTGGCGCCGAACTTGGACTCGAAGTAGCTCACTGCCGCGTACTGCGCCAGCCCCTCGGATAACCAGTTGTCTGCGTTCATATCCGTCCCGACCCCGATTCCCCACCACTGGTGCGCGATCTCGTGGGCGAGCACGAACTCGCTCATCCGGTTCAGGATTCCGGGTAGAGTGACATTGCGGTGGGTGAAGAACAGACTGGAGATGAACACGATTCCGTCCGCGGCCATCGACGTGCCGTCGCGATTGGGGTCCTCCACGATCACCAACCGCTTGCGCGGGTAGGGGCCGAAGCGGGACTCGTACTCCCGCAGGATGTCGCGGGCGTAGGTGGCAAACAGGCGGGCCGTCTCGTCGTGCCCGGGAAGGTAGTCGACTTCGATTGTGGTGGCGCCGAGCGGCAGGGTGAACGATTTGTAGTCCTTGCCCAGCGCGAATGCGATTCCGCGGGTGGGGGAGTCATTCTTTAATTGGTAGGTCGCGGTGTCGCCGCTCACCGTCCGTGTCGCAGAGTCAACCCCGGTGGCCAACGTGTAGTCCGCTGGGACGGTGATCTTCCCGGCGTAATCCCGTGCCGGGATGTACAGCGGGAACGACCCCGATCCAGTGTACACGAGGGTGCCGTGGTCAACGGTCCAGTCGGACTGCGGGAAGATGAGGAGCGGCGCCCACCCAAACCGCCACGTAATGACGCCGTAATTGTCGGTCTGATCCGGCGCAGTGGTGCGCGGAACGTGGGTTGTAAACCGCAGGCGGACGGTAATCGCGCTTGCGGTCTGTGGCAGATCGACCGCGAGGACGGTGTCCGCGAGTGAGTAGGTTTGCAGCTTCGGCGGTAATGCGATGCGGGTGGACGTGAGGTTAACGTCCTTGCCCCCGACCGTAGTGGTCACCGCTGTCACCACGGTGGACGCCGGGTCAAACCCGTACGGGTAGGTTTGATCGAGCACGCGGCCGCTCAGATACGGATTCTGGTGGCGGTCGAGGTTGGCGAGGAGAAGGAAGTAAGCGCGTCCCCCGTGCGGGGTGAACGTGACCGTCTCCGTTCCGGAAATCGTGCGTGCGTGCGGATCAATGGTTGCGGTCACCGTCACCTGCCCGGCCGCGGTCACCGTGGTAGCGGCGAACAGCAGCGCGAGCACACCAATAATTACATATCCAATATATTTCATCATGGCTCCTTTTATGGCTAATCGCCCTGTTGGTCGGCGGTTGCCTGAGCGGCGCGATCGACAACCACCCGCACCGACGTAATCTCGCGTTCGGTTGCCCCTTCCACCGTCAGATGTACTGGCCCGACTTTCACCTTGTCCCCCACCTTGGGCATTGCCTCCAGACGATGAAGGATTAATCCGCTCACTGTAACCCCCTCATCTTCGGGCAGCTCGATGTCCATCGTGCGGTTGAGGTGATGGATGGACGTATCGCCGTCGATGAGGGCCTCGTCGGGCGATATGCGCTTGATCAGTGCCACCGGCCGGTCGTACTCATCCTCGATTTCGCCCACGATTTCCTCGAGGATGTCCTCCAGAGTGACGATCCCCGCCATTCCCCCGAACTCATCGATTACCACCGCCATGTGCACCCGCTCGCGCTGGAACTCGCGCAACAAAACGTTGATCGGCTTGGTCGTCGGGGTATAGTACACCGGGCGCAGTAGCCCATGCAGAGTGGGACGGGGATTGTCCACCTCGAGCAGGAGGTCCTTGGCGTACAACGTGCCGACGATGTTGTCGGGAATGCGATCGTACACCGGGAACCGGGAGTGTCCGTCCTTGGCCACAATCGCCCGCGCCTTGGCCGGTGAGGTGCGCACCTCGATCGACTGCACATCCGTGCGCGGCACCATCACCTGTTCGGCGGTCATCTCGTCGAAGTCGAGGATACGGCGGATCATCTCCCCGTCTTGGGCATCAATCAGTCCGCTCTCCTCGCTGGCATCGATCAGGGTTTCGATCTGCTCGTCGCTAACTGCGAGTGGCTCGTCCTGCGACAGATCTTCCCCGAACATGCGCATGATCCCGTATGCGATACCGCGAAACACAACCACCAACGGCTTGAGCACACGGGTAATCACGTAGATTTGGTTGATCGTGGCCATTGCGAATCGCTCGGCATTCTTCTTGGCGAAGTTCTTTGGGGTGATCTCGCCGAAGATGAGGAGCGATACCGTCATTACCCCGGTGGCGAGAAGTCCGGCCTGGTAGCTCGGGAGGCCGCGGGGGAGGATGCGGAGGGACAGCAGCGTGGTGAGCGAACTTGCCCCGACGTTTGTCAGGTTATTCATGATCAGAAGAGCGGTGATCATGTCGTTTGGTTCTTCCAGCAGCAAGGCAAACCCACGGCGCTTGCGTTTGTACGCGTTCACCAAATAACGCAGCCTTCCCTCATCGAGCGAAGTAATTGCCGTCTCCGCGCTGGAGAAATAAGCCGAACAAGCGATTAGAAAGACAAGCAGCGCAATTTGCGCTCCAATTGCCACAGCGTAATTCACCTCTACCACTTATTATCTGAACCCGCCACGCGATTGCAAGGGACGTTGCCGGTGTTCGTGGTGGCGATTTGCGCTAAAATCGGATGGTGAAGGAGGCGGGAGATGGAGGAACTGCGGGAGATCATACGGCTGCTCAAAGAAGAAGGATTGACCGAGATCACGGTGTGGGAAGGAGATCGGCGCATTACGGTGCGGCGGGCGCCAGCAGCAACGTCCATCCCCGGCGGTGAGGAACCGGCGCCGGTGGAGGAGGAACCCGGGACGTTTGTCCTCACTGCACCGCTGGTGGGCACGTTCTACCTCCGTCCGTCTCCCGATGATCCTCCGTTTGTTGACAAAGGGGCGGTGGTGGCGCCGGGCGACACCGTGGGGATTATCGAAGCGATGAAGGTGCTCAACGAAATCAAAGCCGAGCGACCGGGCAAGCTGCGGCGGATTCTCGCTGCGGATGGCGAGCCGGTGGAGTACGGGCAACCGCTGTTCCTATTTGAGGAGCCGTGACATTCACGCGGGTGCTAGTGGCAAATCGCGGGGAAATCGCTCTGCGGATCATTGCGGCATGCCGCGAACTGGGGCTGGAAACGGTTGCCGTGTACTCACAGGCCGATGCGCACATGCCGTATCTGCGGTTGGCGGACCGGGCGATGTGTATCGGCCCGGCCGATCCGGCGCGGAGTTACCTATCCATCCCGGCGTTGATCAGCGCTGCTGAAGTCACCGGTGCCCAGGCCATTCACCCCGGCTACGGGTTCCTCGCCGAGAATCCAGAGTTCGTCGAGGTGTGCACTGACCACGGGTTAACGTTCATCGGGCCCGATGCCAACACGATGTCCCGTGTTGGGGATAAGCTTGCGGCGCGGCGAGAAGTGGAGGCAGCTGGCGTCCCGATCCTGCCCGGAGCACCAATACCGACTGACGAGGAGGAACTCGTCGCTGTTGCGGATCGCATTGGGTATCCGTTGCTGGTGAAAGCGGTGCGCGGCGGCGGTGGGCGTGGAATGCGCCGCGTGAACACCGCTGCTGAGCTTGTGCCTGCGATCAGCCAAGCGGCGCGCGAGGCACAAGGGGCGTTTGCCGACGCTGAACTGTACCTGGAACGAGCGCTCGTGAACCCGCGCCACATCGAGGTGCAGATTCTTGGCGATGCTGCCGGAAATATTATTCACCTTGGCGTGCGGGAGTGCTCGATCCAGCGCCGCCATCAGAAACTGATTGAAGAAGCGCCCGCACCCAACCTTTCTCCCGAACAGCAGGAAGCGCTCCACAGTGCCGCCCTCACCGCCGCACGGGCGCTTGGCTACCGCAACGCTGGTACGGTCGAGTTCATTCTCGACGCGGACGGGAACTTTTACTTCATCGAAATGAACGCGCGCATTCAGGTGGAACACCCGGTGACCGAGATGATCACCGACATGAACTTGGTGAAGGAGCAGATCCGGATTGCACGCGGGGAAACGCTTCCCGAAGGTGGATTTCCGCGCCACGGGCACGCGATCGAGTGTCGGATTAACGCCGAGGATCCGGAGAACGAGTTTCGCCCGTCCACGGGGCGGATCAGGCTCCGTTCCCTCCCTGGCGGGTATGGCGTGCGGGTCGATACTCACCTCTGCGACGGCATGGAAGTGCGACCCGATTACGATTCGTTGCTGGCAAAGGTGATCACGTGGGGCCGGGATCGCGAGGAAGCGCGAGTGCGGATGATGACCGCTCTCGAACAGTTTCGTGTCGACGGCGTCGCCACCACCCGTGAACTTGCCCGTGAGATCATCGCGCATCCCGCGTTTCGGGACGGGCGGATCGGGACCGAGTTTCTGGCGGAGGACAACGAGGCGGTATGACACTCTGGCGGTTGACGTGGGCAGCGGCGGGCCGTACCCTGTACCGGTGAGGAGGACCTGACATGTTTGATTCATTGACCGAAAAGTTGACCGGGGTGTTCTCCCGGTTGCGCGGGAAGGGGAAGCTGTCGGAGAAGGACGTCGACGCCGGCCTGCGCGAGATTCGGCTCGCCCTGCTTGAGGCCGATGTCAACTATAAAGTGGTCAAAGACCTGATCGCACGCATTCGCGAGCGGGCGGTGGGAAAAGAGGTGTTGGAGAGCCTCACTCCGGCGCAGCAGTTGATAAAAATCGTGCGTGACGAGCTCACGGCGTTGATGGGGACGGACCAAGCCGGATTAAAACTCGACCGCCGTCCCGCGGTTATCATGCTCGTTGGACTCCAGGGATCGGGAAAAACGACGACGGCGGCCAAACTTGCGCTTTTGCTCAAGAAGAAAGGACACACTCCGGCTCTTGTTGCCGCTGATGTTTACCGGCCGGCGGCGATCGACCAATTGATCGCGTTAGGAAAGAGCTTGGAGATCCCGGTGTACTCTGCGCCCAAGCTTGCCCCGCCGCGGATCGCGATGAACGCGCACGACTGGGCCAAAGAAAACCTGTACGACGTGGTCATCCTCGACACCGCCGGCCGCCTCCAGATCGATGAAGAAATGATGCGCGAGCTTGAGCAGATCACGGCTGCGATTCCGCCGGATGAGATTCTCCTCGTTGCCGATGCAATGACCGGCCAAGAGGCGGTGAACATCGCGACCGAGTTCAACAACCGCCTTGACCTCACCGGGGTTGTCCTCACCAAGCTCGACGGCGACGCGCGTGGCGGTGCAGCGCTCTCCATCCGTGCCGTAACCGGTAAACCGATTAAGTTTGTCGGGGTGGGGGAGAAGGTGGATGAGCTCGAGCCGTTCCACCCCGATCGGATGGCAACCCGCATTCTCGGGATGGGGGATGTCCTCACGCTGATAGAACAGGCCGAGGCGAAGCTCGACCAAAAGAAGGCGGAACAACTTGCGACCCGCATCCGCAAGAACCGGTTCACCTTGCAGGACTTCCTCGATCAGCTCGAAGAGATGCGCAAGCTCGGGCCGTTCTCGCAGATTCTGGATAAATTACCTGGAATTGGCCGGATGAAAGGGACGCCGGACGTCGATGAAGCGGAGATTGACCGGGCGTTGGCGATTATCCGCTCGATGACGTTGGAAGAACGGCTGAATCCGTCTATAATTGGGGGAAGTCGGAAGCGCCGGATTGCGCGGGGAAGTGGCACCAAAGTGCGAGACGTGAACCGTGTTCTTGCTCGGTTTAACGATGCCAAACGGGCGTTAAAACTGGTAGGAAAGAAACACGTCGGTAAGGGGCGCTTCCCGGCCGATTTTTTCGGGGAACCATCGTCGTGATGAATGCGACAACAAGTTAAAAATCAAATTTAAGGAGTGATGGAATGGCAGCTAAGATTCGGTTAAAGAAGGTAGGAAGGAAAGGACAGCCGTCGTACCGCATCGTCGTGCTTGATGGCCGTAAACCGCGGGACACGAAGGTAGTTGCCGATCTCGGATATTACGATCCCAAGACCGATCCCGCCCGGTTCGAGGTAGACAACGAGACGGCGCTCAAGTGGTTACTCGACGGTGCCAAACCGACCAAGGCGGCGCGTGATCTTCTGTCTCGTGCTGGCGTGATGACAGCGTGGGACGCGGCCAAACGCGGACGGGCGGCAGCGCCCGAGGAATAGCGCGTGCTATATCGGCTGTGTCTGTTCTTTGTGCGTTCGCTGGTGGATAAGCCGGAGCAGGTGCGGATTGACCGCATCGAGACCGAGCGGGTTGATCTGTTGTTCATCCACGTTGGCAACGAGGACCGCGGCCATCTCCTTGGCAGGGGAGGACGAACGATTGCGGCAATACGCACATTTTTGGACGGAGTTGCTACCCGGCTTGACCGCGAAGTGGTAATCGAGCTCGCCGATTAAATTCACAATGAGATTTCATATCCTGACGATCTTTCCCGCAGCGCTTGCGGGTTTTGTGTCAGTTGGCGTAATCGGTCAGGCACGGGAAAAGGGGTTGATTGAGGTTCATCTTCATGATCTGCGCGATTTCACCGATGATCCCCACCGCGTTGTTGACGACCGTCCGTACGGCGGCGGCGCGGGCATGGTGATGAAAGTGGAACCATTCGTGCGCGGGATCGAGGCGATTAAATCCGGCGAAGTTGCGTCTTGTTTTTTGCACGCAGACTGTCGGGAGGCGGCGTCAATTCAAGATTCAAAGTCTGCCCTCAGATGGCGAACGATCTTACTGTCGGCGCAAGGCCGGTTATTCACGGAGAACGACGCGATTCGCCTTGGAGATTACGACGGCTTAATCCTCCTGTGCGGGCGCTATGAAGGCGTGGACGAGCGGGTGCTGGAGTTCGTGGATGAGGAGTTGTCAATCGGGGATTATGTCCTTACCGGTGGCGAACTTGCTGCTGCGGTTGTCGTTGAGGCGACGGCGCGCACGCTTCCGGGAGTAGTGGGCGATTACGAGTCTGTGCGGACCGATTCGTTTTTTCACAAACGTCACCTTGGACCGCCGCAGTACACTCGCCCCCCCGAGTTTCGCGGCCTTAAGGTGCCGGAGGTATTGATCAGCGGGGATCACGCCCGCATTGAGGAATTCCGTGCCCGCAAGGCGTGGGAGAAGACAGCGCGCAATCGGCCCGACCTCCTTGGCGTCGATCTTGACACGGAAAAATCCGATGGGTAACCTTTACATTGGTTTGCTTCACTTTCCGATGCGTAGTCGCACCGGCGCAATCGTTGCTACATCGACCACTGCGGTTGACGTGCACGATGTTGCCCGGACGGCGCGGACGTATGGGGTGACGCGGTATTTTGTGGTGACGCCACTCCCAACGCAGCAGGAGATTTCTTGGCGGATCCGTGGGTTCTGGACCGAGGAACGGGCGGATAACGAGAGCAGGCGCGCGGAAGCGCTTGAGATCGTTACCGTCGCCGCGGACCTCGAGGAGACGCTGGACCAGATCGAAGCGGCGGAGGGAACAGCGCCGTTGCTCGTTGCGACGTCGGCACGGCGGCACGGAAAGGAGACGATCTCCTACGCAGAGCTAGGACGGCGTCTGCGGGAGGAAGCGAAGCCGGTGTACATCATATTTGGGACGGGGTGGGGAATGACGGACGAACTGATCGCAACAACGGATGTCCTTCTTCCTCCGCTCCGGGAAAAGAGCGACTTTAACCATCTCTCGGTGCGGGCGGCGGTAGCAATTGTCCTTGACCGCGTGGTGGGAGAGAACTGAGGAGAGCTGAAATGGATGAGATGATACGGGCAGTGGAACGGGAATATTTAAAGGAACGTGCTGGAGATGATTTCTCCCCCGGCGATATTGTGCGCGTGCACGAGCGCATTTCTGAAGGGGCAAAAGAGCGCATCCAGGTGTTTGAAGGGCTCGTGCTCAAGAAAAGCGGCAGCGGAACGCGGGCGATGATCACCGTGCGCAAGATCTCATCGGGCATTGGGGTGGAGAAAACGTATCCGTTGTACTCTCCCAAGGTGGAGAAGATTGAACTCGTGAAGAAATACCGCGTTCGCCAAGCACGGCCGTATTTCCTCCGTCGCCTGCGCCGCATCCGGTGATGAAGGCACTCACCGCTGCGCCCGCTAGAAGTT
>CAZILO010000008.1:16941-21193 GCA_964540085.1 uncultured Thermotogae bacterium | reverse complement strand
GCCGCCTGTTCAAGGAGGCAAAGACCCTGGAAAGCCCCCACTTGCTAGGGCCGATGCCCCTCTCCCCCTCTCTTTACCACCACCCGGTTACCCCGGCCCGATTGTAATACTGATTACTATCCATTGAACAGTCCGTCGAAGCGGGGACGAATCCCGCTGCGCACCATCCGGACATACTCTGATCACTTTTAAATGGGTCATGTGTCCGAAATTTACGTATTTGGTTACGCGGCAGCGGTGCTGCCGGCGAGTTTCCCGGTGGCGAACGCCCACAGGAAATTCGCACCCCCAATTGGGCCAAACGCATCGAGGATTTCCCCGCACAGGTAGAGCCACGGATGAACGCGGCTGCGCATGGTGGCTGCATCGATCTCGGACAGTGCCACGCCGCCGCCGGTCACCTCAGCGCTTCTAAATCCCTCCGTTCCGGTCCACGGAAGGCGGTAGGCGGCGAGCGCCGTTACCAACCGTTGGCGTGCGTCGCGGCGTAACTGGGCAAGTTTGACGTCGCCAGGAACAGATGTTTCCGCAAGGATGAGGTCGACGAGACGAATGGGAAGGACACCGCGCAGTCGTCCGCGCACGGTCTTGCCGCTTGGGGCGAGGACGACCTCCCAGTCTTCCGGCCCGCGCGCGTTCCACGCCACCGTTATCACGGGATGGTCGCGGCGTTGCTGGGCACGGGCAGCGAGATGGCCGAGGTTGAGGACGACCGGGCCGCTGTAGCCGCGGTGGGTGAACAGAAAATCGCCTTCCCGGGATACACGCTCGCTACCGGTACCAATGGTGAGCTTAACCGGTACGGATACCCCGGCAAGAGCGTGGTGGGCGTTAGATCCGCCGCGGAGCGCGACCAGCGCTGGATAGGGTTCGATGACCGTGTGCCCGAGCCGCCGTGCGATTGCGAACCCGGTGCCGTCGGACCCGGTGCGGGGATAGGACATGCCACCGGTGGCGAGGATAACGCGGGATGCGAGCACTTTTTCACCGCCGGCCAGGATCATGTGTCCCTTTTTGACCCCGATTACGTCAACGGGCGCGCGTACGACGGCACCGTAGTGGCGCGCGGTGGCAATGAACCGATGTTGTGCTTCTTCCCCACCGCCGTGCGGGTAGATCTTCTCTCCTTCCTGGAACAATTCCAGTCCGATCGCCGTGGTGAGAAACTCCCGTGCAGCGGCGAGCGGAAACGCACGCAGGATGTTGCGCACGATGTACGGCGAAGAATCGGTGGTGTACGCGGACGGATCGATGTGTGCCGGCAGGATGTTGCATCGCCCGCCACCGGAAATGCGAATCTTCTGCGCCGGTGGATCACGGTGATCAAGTACGATTACGCGGGCACCGGCGCGGGCCGCGAAGTATGCCGCGGTCAGCCCGGCAGGCCCGGCACCGACGATTCCGACGTCATACCGTTGCTGAATCATGCTTAAAGTTTATCCGGCCCGGCGATGCTTCCCCAGTCAGACCTCGAATACGGCGGGATCACGGAGCGGTTGGACGCATTGGAGAAGCGGTTTCACCTCGATTCCGATCCACGCGCGTAATTAAGTCGCGCAACGGCAGTTCTTGCAATGATGACAGTCGCATATCGGCATGGTCGAATGATAGCGTGCGCGTGAGGTCGTTGGGAACAGCGACACAAAAGATCCCCGCCTGGTGTGCGGCGGCAACGCCATGCGGCGCGTCTTCAAACACGATCGCCTCTCCAGGGTTAAGCGCGAGACAGTCGAGGGCAGCGAGGAACAGGTCGGGCGCAGGCTTGGCCTGTTCCACTTCATCGCCACAGCGGATACAGTCGAACGCGTCGCGGAGCCCGATCCGAGCGAGATGGCCGTACACCCACGACCGCGGCGAACTCGACGCAATCGCAAGCCACAATCCGAGCTGCTTTGCGTCGCGAATGTAGTCGGTTACACCGGGAAGCGGCGCTTCGCGCATTATCATCTCCGCCTCACGCGCGCGCTGGCGGGAATGAAGAACAGCGCGGTCGACAGCCCGGCCAAGACACGCTTCCAGTTTGTCGCACGGGTCGAAACTGTCCGGCGATCGCCCGAGGTAGTCGGACCAATCGGCCACGGTTAGTTCGCACCCGTGTTCGTTGAAAATCTCCCGCCACGAGCTGAAGATTGGCACCTCGGTGTCCAGAATCAGCCCGTCGAAATCGAATATCAAACCTTTAATCATCGTTCTCCTTTTTGCGGTGATGATACCGGTAAACCGCGGCAGGAGCGAGTATCATGTAAGTGACATGTACGAACAGGAGATCGAGCGGATGCATGCTGCACTGCGGGATTGTGCATACTGCCCGTGGGCGTGTCACGTCGACCGCACACGCGGAGATCGTGGTGTGTGTGGGAGCGGAGCCGGATTTCAGATCGGGGCGATTGTAAACCATCACGGCGAGGAGCCCGTGTTCGGCGGCGAGCACGGGATATGCAACATCTTCTTTTCCCGCTGTAATCTGCGCTGCATCTATTGTCAAAATTACGAGATCAGCCGCAACCGCGGCGCGGTGGTAGAGCATGATTGGACGCTTGCGGAGATCGTGGCCCGGGTAGAGCGCATCCTTGACCGCGGGGCAACCCACGTTGGGTTTGTGTCGCCGTCACACATGATCCCGCAGATGCGAGCGATCATTTCTGCTCTGCGGCACCGCGGCCGGGGCCCGACCACTGTTATGAACACTGGCGGTTATGATCGTGTTGCGACGCTGCGCGCGTTGGAAACGGAAATTGACGTCTACCTTCCCGACCTCAAATACATGGATCCCGAACTTGCCTATCGCTACTCGGGCGCGCGCAATTACCCGCAGGTGGCGACACAGGCGATCGCGGAGATGGTGCGGCAAAAAGGGATCACACCCGAGTTTGACGACCACGGGTTTATCCGTCGTGGCGTGATCGTGCGCCACCTCGTCCTCCCCGGTGCAGTCGATAACAGCATCCGCGTGCTCCAGTTCCTCGCCGAAGAGATCTCGCCGCAGATCTACGTGTCGCTGATGGCGCAGTACCACCCCACCCCGTCAGTTCGAGATCATCCTCTCCTGTCGCGGATGCTGACGGCGGAGGAATACAATCAGGTGCTGGACGCCGCCGATCGGCTTGGGTTCACGCACGGGTTTATCCAGGAGCTCACGAGCGCCGACCACTATCTCCCCGAGTTCTCCCGGCCACAGCCGTTTGGATAGCGATGGGAGTTGCATACCACGCGGGTGAGTTGCTATTATGGGTTTAACAAGATCACCAAAATGAGGGAGAAGGTATGTCCGGACACAATAAATGGGCGAATATAAAGTACCGCAAGGAACGGCAGGACAAGAAACGCTCCGGGCTGTTTGCAAAGTTGATCAAAGAAATTACCCTGCAGGCGCGTAACGGCGATCCCAACCCGGATAACAACCCTGGGCTCGCCCACGCGATTGAACGTGCACGGGCGGCGAACCTGCCCAAGGATAACATCGAAAAAGCGATCAAGCGGGCGACGGGAGAGCTCGATGGAGTCACCTACGAGGAAGCCACTTACGAGGGGTACGGCCCTGAAGGGGTAGCGGTGCTCGTACGGGTGGTGACCGATAATCGCAATCGCGCCGCGGCCGCAGTACGGCACATCTTCAGCAAGCATGGAGGCAGCCTTGCCGCCGCTGGGAGCGTGGCGTGGCTGTTCGACCGGCGCGGGGTGATCACTATCGAGGATATCCCGGATGGGATCGATAAAGACGAGCTGCTGATGAACCTGATCGAGCTCGGTGCCCAGGAGTTTGATGATGATGGGGATGTGATCGAGGTGTACTGTGCCCCAAACGATGTGCCTGCGTTGGCCAAAGCGGCGCGCGACCTCGGGATCACTCCTACGCGGGCCGAAGTAACGATGATTCCCAAAAACACGGTGCACATCGAGGGCACGACGGCGGAGAAAGTGATCAGGCTGATCGACGCCCTTGATGAAAACGAGGACGTTCAGGAAGTGTTCGCCAACTTTGATATCCCCGATGAGGTCATGACGGAGATTGAAGGCGAGTGATGCGTTACAAACCTAAAGGAGGAACCAGTATATGCACAAGTTGATCGTAATAGGATTGGTGGTGGTTCTGATGTTGGCGGTGACGCCACTGGTTAGCGGCGCGCAGTCGACGCAACCGAATGAGGCGTGGATTCCGGGGTTGGCATCGTTTTTCATCCCTGGTTTGGGCCAATTGATGAATGATCAACCGGACAAGGCGATCCTCCACTTCGGGGTCGATGTAGCGATC
>CAZILO010000008.1:0-16841 GCA_964540085.1 uncultured Thermotogae bacterium | reverse complement strand
GATGAATGATCAACCGGACAAGGCGATCCTCCACTTCGGGGTCGATGTAGCGATCGTGGTCGGTGGATACTATCTTGCATCGATGACTTACAATCCATATTCTTTATTTCCTAACAGAGGATTTGCACTTGTCGGCCTAGCACATTTTGCTTGGTCTCTTTATAGCGGTTACGACGCGTATACCGTGGCCAAGGAGAAAGGGTTTACACTTGGATTCAGCGGTGACGGCCTCACGCTGTCGTACAATTTCTAGCGCAGGAAAAGGAGCGCCATTGCTGCCGCGATGAGCGCGATCACCGCGCCGAGACGACGGTACCCCGGAGCCTGATCAACCGGGGTATTTTTTATTGGGATGAACGTGTTGTGCATTGTCGTCACCGTGTGGGACGCATCGATGTCAACCGTGAGCTTCCCTAGATGACGTCCGAACGCGCCCGCCTGGAGAATGATTGTCTTTTCCACATGCACCGGCGCAGTGGTGAGCTCGTGTGAGTGGCCGGTGAGGAATACGTTGATTCCCGGTACCCGACGGGTGATCTTCTCAGCCGCTGCCACGGGAAGGTGGCCGAGGACGACGACGAGATCAGCGTTTTTGCCCTGTCGTTTCAGAATGTCCGCGATCGCCTGTGCCGGATCGATGTACGTCAGCCACGGGTAATCGAAGTACGGCAGGTATTGCGGGGTGATCACCCCGATCACGAGGACGCGTAACGTGCCGGCACGCACGAACGTGTACGGACGGAACGGGGCGGAGATCCCGGGGACGGGGCGAAGATTGGCGCACAGGATCGGGAAATTCGCATCATGAATCAATGCCGCGAGTCGGTCCGGGCCGTAATAGAGGTCGTGATTCCCTAATTCCATTGCGGTATATCCAACTTTGTTCATCCACGCCACCATCTGATCCGCTCCCCACACCGCGTAGATCGGCACGCGGTAATCCTGCCACGTGTCGCCGGAGTCGAATAACAGCACTGGACCGGGCGCCGCGGCGCGTGCCTGCGCAATTGCTGCGCTTAACCCCGCGAGCTGTTCCACCCGCGCGTGGAGGTCATTAGTATAGAGGATGGTGACGGTGGTGCCGGCCGCGACTGCGGTTGTGAGGGCGACGATTATCAGCGCCAGGACGAACCCCCGCGTCAAAACAACCCTCCTACCGTGATGCGCACCTCGGTGCCGATGAGTGAAATCGCGATCCAGCGCATGTCGTTGAATAGGGTCATCTTGCCGATTAATCGAGCGGATGTATTTCCCCACGCCATCCCCGCGGCGACGCTCATCCCGGGGCGGGGCGACCACGTGATGAGCCCCCACCGTGCTTCCGTTATCCAGTTGCGCGCCCAGTCGATCCGCACCGGGCCGAGAAACAGGCCGGCAATCGCCGTCACCGCGTGGGGGGCAAGATTGACCCCGATGGTGACCAGTCCGAACGCGTTGATCAGCACCGCATGCAGCGACGGGATGAACAGGTCCTCCGGCTGCACCTGCAGGGAAACGTCGAGGCGTGAAGTGACGGCGCGGCTGATCGTGAAACTCACCCCGGATTCAGGAGCCACGGACAGTGTCACCGCGTTCATCTCCGGTTGCCCGATTATGTCCGCGGTGCCCGGAAAGTGGGGATACGCACACGTTACCACGCTCAATCCGGCGACGAGAGACAGCACAACGATTATTAACACCGCCGCCCGATGAAGCGCGGCGTGATTTGCAGGTACGGTTCGGGCGTTGATTTCGTGTGCCATTCCACCCACAATCTTACCGTATGTTGATCGAAAAGGTGAACCACACAATTGAACGCTATAACATGCTCGGGACGGGCACTGTGGTGGTAGGAGTGTCGGGCGGGGTCGATTCCGTCGTCCTTCTCGACATTTTAACGCGACTTCTCCCACGGGAAAGGCTGATTATCGCCCACCTCGATCACATGATCCGCGACGCGGCCGCCCGTGCTGATGCCCAGTTCGTAACCGAGCTCGGGGCGCAGCGGGGAATCCCCGTGGTAACGGACCGGGTCGATATTCCTCGCCTCAGCCGGGACCAGGGCTTGAACTTGGAGGACGCGGGTCGGCGGGCGCGAGATGCGTTTTTCACCCGCGTTGCCGCCGCCCACGGGGCGGATCGGATCGCCCTCGGACACACGCGCGATGACGTGGTGGAGACGGTGATCTTCAACCTCGTGCGCGGGGCCGGTCCGACTGGATTGGGAGGAATCAAGCCAGTGCGGCTGCCGTACGTGCGCCCGCTGATCGACATCACCCGTGCAGAGATCGTGGCGTATGCACGTGAGCGCGGTCTGACGTGGCATGAGGACGTGACCAATCAGGACGTCAGGTTCACGCGCAACTTGATCCGCCATCAGGTAATCCCGTTATTGGAAACGATCAATCCCCGTGCCCGGGCCGCAATCGCCCGTGCCGCTGAACTGATGCGGGAGGAAAGTGCGGCGCTGGGGTGGCTGGTGGAGTCGGTGTGGG
Organism: uncultured Thermotogae bacterium; assembly: GCA_964540085.1. Classification (GTDB taxonomy): domain Bacteria; phylum Bipolaricaulota; class Bipolaricaulia; order UBA7950; family UBA9294; genus S016-54. The sequence goes on along the minus strand of CAZILO010000008.1, from coordinate 14,367 downwards.
GCGAGGTGCACGTCGATACGAACGCCGGCGTTGCCCTTGACCGGGCCCGGCTGGCTGCGCTTCCCGCCGCGGTGCAGCGGCTCATCCTACGGCGGGCGCTCGCGACCACACGCGGCGGGCTTACCGGGATCGATAAATCGCACGTCGATGCGCTCGTCCGCCTCATCGTCCGCTCCCGCGGCCACCAACATGTGGATCTCCCCGGCGTGCGGGTTGCGGTGGAGTATGAGCGCGTCCGGTTCACGCACGCTATCGCCGAGTCGGACCGGGCTACACCGGCAGTCGAGGTCCAACTGAAGGTCCCCGGGCGCACCGTAGTTCCCGCCTTGGGAGTGGCGATCACCGTGACGCGAGCACAGTGGACCGGAGGGCGCCTACCTCCCGGTAAGAATGCGGAGGCAGCCGACGCTGATCGCATCGAATTTCCGCTGTACGTGCGTACCCGTCGCCCCGGAGATAGATTCCAGCCGCTGGGGATGTCGGCGGCGAAGAAACTGAAGGACGTTCTTATCGACGCGAAAGTCCCGTTTCACATACGTGATCGTCTTCCCCTCATCTGTGATCAAGCGGGTATCATCTGGGTCGTTGGCGTGCGGTTGGCCGAGCGGGTGAAGATTACGGAACATACGAAAGATGCCGTGTTAATGCAGGTTGAGGAGATCACATGATCACGTTTTTGTTGTTTGTGGGGACGATTCTCGTTCTCGTCGGGGTGCATGAGGGTGGACACTTCCTCGCCGCCAAGGCGTCTGGGGTATATGTGGAGGAGTTCGCGATCGGGTTCGGCCCGAAGCTGTTCGCATTCGGCCGTGGGGAGACGAAGTACTCGATCCGGGCAATTCCGTTCGGCGGCTACGTGCGCATGGCCGGGGAGGACGGGGGCGACGCGCGTCATGATATCCCGATCGATCGGCTCTTGTACAGCAAGCCGCCACTAGTACGGATCGGGATCAGCCTTGCCGGACCGGCGATGAACATTCTCACCACTTTCCTCGTTGCGGTGTTCGCGTTGTGGGGATTCGGAATCCCGGTACTTCAGGTGGGAGGAACTATCCCCGGCAAACCGGCGGCGGCCGTGCTCCAACTTGGCGACCGCGTGGTGGCAATCGCCGGGCACACGGTGTACAACGTCAACGTAGTGAGCGATTTGATTCAGCGGACGCACGGCGCCCCGATTGATTTTCTCATCAAGCGAGCTGGAAAACTTGAACACGTGAAGATTACCCCCATTTTCGACGCCGCCGAGAACCGCTACATTGTGGGGGCGTATTTTATGCCCGTTGCGTACACCAACGTGATCAAGAGCCTCGATCCCACTTCACGGCTCTACCGGGCTGGGCTGCGTCCGGGGGATGAGATCGTTGCGGTAGAGGGAAAACCGGTGCGAACTGGAGTTGGTCTGATTAACCAGTTGAGCGCGCTCCTCCCCCGCGACTCGATCTCCCTCACTGTTGTCCGGGACAGCGCGCGGTTGAACTTTAAGTTCAATACTGCGGGGGTGACGCTGGATCAGCTCCTCACCGGAGTAAAGCTCGATGACCTTGGGACGGAGATGCGTCATCCCGGACCAGGAGAAGGGGTCGTCCTCGGTGCTGGACAGTTTGTCTCTGAATTGCGCATGATGGGAGATCTGTTTCACGAGATGCTCACGGGCAAGATTTCACCGGCACAATCGGTCGCCGGACCAATCGGAATCGCCAAGATCCTCGGCGAGGGGATGCACCAAGGGGGGAGTGTGTTCCTGTGGATTTTCTCCTATTTGAGTCTGAGTCTGGGGATCTTGAATCTGATTCCGTTTCCCGCGCTTGACGGCAGCCGCGCCGCATTTGCCGCCTATGAGCTTGTGACGCGGCACCCGATTCCACCGCAACGAGAGGGGATGATCCACCTCGTCGGATTTTTCATCTTGCTGGGGCTGATGCTGCTCGTCACTTATCAGGACATCATCAGGTTGTTTCAATGAGGCAGGTGCACATCGCGCCGATCCCCTCGCCGCGGCCGAGTGCGCCCATGCCCTCCGACGTTGTCGCCTTGAGCCCGATGCGGTCGGGTGGGATTCCGAGGATGGGGGCAAGGGCATCCCGCATCGCCGGGAAGTGGGGAGTAAGCTTGGGCGCCTGGGCGATCAGCACGCAATCCAGGTTTACAGTGCGGTAGCCCGCGGTTGTCACAATCTCGGCTACGCGTTCGAGAAGGATCAGACTGGAGATTCCGCGATACCGCGGATCGGTGTCGGGGAAATGCGTACCGATGTCCCCCAGCCCGGCGGCGCCGAGGAGGGCGTCACACACGGCATGGGTGAGGACGTCGGCGTCAGAATGACCAAGGAGTCCTTTGTCATGCGGAATCTCCACCCCGCCGATCACGAGCTTGCGTCCAGCGGCAAACCGGTGAAAATCAACGCCAATACCGGTGCGAATGTTCGTCATTCGTACTCCTTCTCCACCTCGCGCACCACTTTACGTGCCAACGCAGGGTTGAACCCGCGCCGCACGAGGAAGTTGAACGTGCGCCGCATCCGAGTGGCACCGTCAACGCTGCGGTAGCGCGCCATCCGCGTCCGTGCGAGATCGAGCGCGATTTTCGTCTCATCCTCCGCGGGATACAACTCGGTCATCAACGCAGTGACCAGCTCTGTGTCAATGCCCTTATCGTGCAACTCCCGGGCCACTGCGCGGCGCGACAGAGGGTGATGAGCGCGGCGGTCCTCAATCCATAGCTTGGTGAATAGCCTGTCGTCGAGAAGGCCGGCCGCTTTGCCCTGTTCGATCACAGTGTCGATATCGTGATCGGGAAACCCGAGTTGGGCCAGCCGCGTCCGCACCTCAGCACAACTGCGGGGGCGGTACCGCAATAGGCGCAGGAGCGCGTTCCACGCATCAGGCGGTGTCGGCTGTCGGTTCACCGGCTCCCTTTTTCGGGGGAAGCCCGGCTTTCTCCCGGATTGCCTGTTCCAATGCAGCGGCGAGGTCGGGATCATCATCCAATGCTCGTGCCGAATTGCCAATCCCCTGACCAAGACGGGTGTCGCCGAACGAGTACCATGAGCCGCTCCGCGTCACTACGCCGAGCGATTCACCGGTGTTGATCAAATCGCGCGATCGGTCGATCCCCTTGCCGTAGATGATGTCGAATGTCGCCTCGCGGAACGGAGGCGCGACCTTGTTCTTCACCACGCGTACGCTCACGTGCGTCCCCACTTGTTCACCGCCCTCCTCGATCCGTCCCGAGTTCCACATGTTGAGGCGGACCGACGCGTAGAACTTGAGGGCACGGCCACCCGAGGTGGTAGTGGACGGACCGAATCGTGTTCCGCTGATCACCGATCGGATCTGGTTGGTGAATACGACGATCGTATTCGATTGCGAGATTGCACCGGACAGCTTGCGCATCGCTTGTGACATCAGCCGTGCCTGGAGCCCAACCTGGGAATCGCCCATCTGCCCCTCGATCTCAGCCATCGGGACCAGTGCTGCCACCGAGTCGATAACGATGATGTCCACCGCGCCGCTGCGGGTGAGCTGTTCCGTGATCTCGAGCGCCTGTTCCCCGGAGTTTGGCTGTGACAGGAGAATGTTGTCGAGGTCGACTCCCAACGCGCGCGTGTACGTGGGATCGAGGGCGTGCTCGGCGTCGATGAACGCCGCGGTCCCGTCCCGTTTTTGCACCTCGGCGATCATGTGGAGCGCCAGGGTCGTTTTCCCACTCGACTCCGCGCCGAATACCTCGACGATCCGCCCCCGCGGCACCCCGCCGACTCCGAGGGCAATGTCGAGGGCGAGCGATCCAGTGGGTACAGTCTCCACCTGCATCACCTGGGCTTTGTCCCCCAGCCACATGATCGCCCCTTCGCCGTACGCCTTCTTTATCTGTTTAAGCGTGCTCTGTAGCACCTCTTCCTTACCCATGCTCGTTTCTCCCCCTCAGTTTTTTACTTGCGCCTCATTCTAGGGGATTGAGGAAATAACTTCAAAACGGATGTGCCCACGTGAGGAAGAATACGAGAAAGAATCCGGCGAGCACGATGAGTGTGCCCTCTTCAATGCGGAAGATGCGGACGGGCGCTGAAACGGGGGTGCGGGATAACACGCGACACAGTAGATATCCCACCGCGATCAGTCCCAACGCTTTTCCTATCCCCGATGCGGAGAGTAACCCGTAGCCAGCGGCAGTGGGATCCGCCACTACCATGATGGGGTAGAAAAACAGGATTGGAACCGCGAGAATGGCGTACGCCAGGGTTTTGCCCCGGGAGGCGGTCCTGGAATGGGTAAAGCGGAATATGGGTGCCAACCGAGAAAACGCGGTCACAGTTCCCAGTGAAATGAGCCCAATGATGATCTGTACGGGAACATTCCCGTGGATGAGGCCCTTGCCGATGTATCCCGCCGTCGGCGGCAAGCCGATGATCCCGAGCGTTCCCACGAGGAGCCCGATGCGTGCCGGAATGGGAATTATCCCGGTGGTCACATCGGCGATCCGGCGGTGGCCGCTGGTGGCGACTGTCTCCCCGCCCGCCAGGAACAGCAACCCCTTGAACAGGCCGTGAGCAACGGCGTAGACGACGGCTCCGGTAGTTGCTCCCACTCCCGCGCCGATGAGTACATAGCCGATTTGCGACAGAGAGGAAAAGGCGAGCATGCGGTTGAGATCACGGGCGAACATCGTGTAAATCACCCCGAAAATACCGGTAATCGCGCCGAGCACGAGCAGGGATGCTCCAATAGGGAATACCGCGGATAACCGGAGCAGCACGACGAACCCCATATTCACCGCCAGTCCGGACAGAAGGGCGGAAACGGCGGGAGATGCGTTGGCGTACGCGTCCGGGAGCCACAGCGAGAATACGAATATCCCGGCTTTAACCCCGACGCCAGTGACGAACAACGCGGCCGCGAGGATCGCCCATGGCGGCGGTGCGGCCGGGATGCGGGTTGCCACCACCGCGAGGTTGAGGGCGCCGGTGTGGGCATACACAACCGCCACCCCGAACAGATAGAGCCCCATCCCCACTGCGGAGAACACGACATACTTCAGCGCCGCCCACAGTGCGGCCGGAGCGCGTTCGTAACCAACGAGGAGGAAGCTCGTCAACGTGAGGAGTTCGAGGATCACGTATATGTTGAACAGGTCGCGGGCGAACAAGAGGGCAAGGATCGATCCAAACAGGAGATGGATGAGCAAGAAAAAGTAGGGACGGAGTTCCGCGCGCCACAGGTAGGTGGCGACAGCGGCGGCGATTACGAGAAACAGACCGCAAAACGCCATGCTCACCCAATCGGCACCCAGTTCGATCCCGAGCTGGCGCGGCCAGCCGCCGAGAACGATTTTCACCGTGCCGGTTCGTAACACTGCATGTGCCAGAAATGCGATCAGCACAGTATCAGCGACGAGGGATGTAACGAGCAGCCCGCGGCGAATCCGCGGCACGGCCAGGCTGAGCACCGCGGCGAGGAAATGTCCAACCGGGAGCACGGCAACGATCATTGGGCACGCTCCTTCCGTACTTCCGTTTCGATGCGGGCGGCGTCGGTGGTGTGGTAGCGTTCGACGAGGAGCATGGTGAACACCAGCGCCAGGGCGAGGATGGCGAAGTCGATCACGATTGCCGATAAGACAAGCGCCTGCGGGAGCGGATCGACATACGGGGCCGGGCCCGGACCACGCACAATCGGGGCGATGCCGCCGGTGCTGTAGTCAAGCGACACCAGGATGAGGACGACGCTGGAATCGAGGAGCCCGATTCCCAGTAGCTTAAAGATAAGATCACGGCGCAACACGATGGTGAGAAGCGCAATCCCGAGGAGCACAACCGCAATTACCACTCCCAGCAGCATCACACCTCCCCGCGGTGGCGCGTAAAGTAGTAGATGATCACCCACGTGCCGGTGAACACTTTAATCCCGATCAGCACATTGTAGATCAGGATCGATCCTCCGCTTGCCAGAGCCCCCACTCGACCGGGTGGGAGCATGTCGGTGAACGGTGTTGCTCCGAACCACACGGGCGCCAATGCGAAGATGAGAATTATCGTCAGGATGCCCCACTCAAATCGTTCCAGGGCCGGCTCGTGGAACCGACGCGCTATCACATCTCCCCCCAGTGCGATCGCGCACAGGAGAAGTCCGCTTCCGCCCACCACGCCACCGGCGAATCCACCGCCGGCGAACAGATGTCCAAATAAGATAAGATAGAACCCAATAATAAGCAGTGGCGAAAACAGAAGATCAGCCGATGTCCGCACCGCCTGTGATTCCGGGACAGCGGCGACCGTTGCTTGCTCTTTTTCGGTTAGGTAATAGCGCACTCCGATGACCGCGACGGCGAACACCAAAATCTCGAATATCGTGTCGTACAGTCGGTAATTGAGGTACACCCCAGCGACGAGGTTCGCTACGCCGGTGTCGCGGGTCTCGCGAGCGAGGTACGGAGTTGGGGCAATGCTGACGGGAAAGAACGTAACAGCGAACAGGATCGCCATCCCGATGACAAGCGTGAGCGCGGGGATGAGCAGGGACAACGGCGGTCGTCTCATGGGAAATACCTCCGAATCAATTCATCAAGTTTCCCAGTCTGTTGTAGCCGGTGCAGATACTGTTGCAACCGGGTGTACAGTTCCGTCTGGTCTGCGGCGACCACAAACACGTAGACATGCGATTCGGGCAGGCGCGCTACTTGATAGCGGGACAGTCCGATCCGTGCCATCGCGAGGTAGCGGGCGAGGTCGATAGTGGTTGTGATTGGTTCATCGTTCCTGATCGTCTGGATGATCTCGCTGAAGTAGTCGAACTCGCGGTGGTGGTGTCCGGGATGGTCAGCGGCGGTCACTGTGAACAGTGCGGTGGGAAGGTGCCCCGCGGTGACGTGCAGATCGGGAGCAATACGATCGTCCACGATTCCGCCGGCCCCGATATCGCCGTCGCCCCGTCGTAACGCCGCCGCCACCTCGCCACGGGGGATAAATCGCATTGTTGGTTCCAACCCGATCTCACGGGCGAATCCGGTCAGAATCTCCCACTCCAGCCCGGTGATCCCCTCTCCGTCACGCTGGATGAGCCCGGGTGCTTCATCGCCGATGATCACCAATCGCCCGGTCTTACGGATGGCAAGGATGTAGATAAACGTGACCAGCCCGGCGCCGATCGCCGCTTCCGTGATCGCGACGTCGGGCGCGTGTGACAGGAGATACACCGCCGCGATCACCACACTGAACAGGCCCATCCCGATCACCGCGGTGAGTCGGCGGGCGCGGGTGAGGGCAAATCCCGCGATTACGGGCAGGGTCAGGAGGAGCACGACGCGTGCGATCACCGTTTCTCTCCGGTGTGCCGTTGTACAAACGCGCTCTTGGCGATGGCGTGTGTTACGAGCGGGTTGGTAATTATCAGGATAACCAGGAGAAACAGCAGGGTGAGGTCGATTGGGTCCCACCCCGAGTAGACGATCAGACCGATGATTATCAGCCCCACGCCGGCGTTGTCCGATACCCCGCTCGCCTGCAGCCGTGAGTACAGATCGGAAAACCGCAGGATCCCGATGGTGCCAATGAGCACAAATCCCGTTCCAATACCGATAATTATCATTCCGATCATCGGTGTAGCTCCCCCCGCTCCATGAATCGGGTTACGATCAACACCCCGAGAAAACTGACCGCGGCGTACACGATGACCATGTCCAGGTAGAACTCGCGCCTGCTCGCGATTGCGATCACGCTGAGCACGGCGATCAATCGGTTGGAGGCGGCGTTGTACGCGAGTACGCGGTCCCATTGGCTCGGTCCGTGCACCAACCGTACTAACACAGCAAGAAACGAGATGGAAAGCAGGATTTCAATGATCTGCATTTCCACCCCGTGCGAACACCGCGTGCAGGCGCACCTCGAGCGGCTCCTTTATCTTTTTCCAGTTACCGGTTCCGCCCGCCCGACACAGCCAATGGATGTACAACAGGTCACCGTCGAGCAGAAGCGAGATTGTCGATGGGGTGAGCGTGATCGCGTTTAAGAGGATAAACTGAGCGAATGGGTCGCGGACCGCGGTGGGAACAGCGACGATCCGCCCGTCGACGCGGGCAAACAAGATCAAGTAGCTGGTGTAGACGGTGGAGACGACAAACCGCCACACCACGACGGCGACTAACCAGAGAGCCGCGCCGGGACGGCGGATGAGAGCGTCGAGCGACAAATTGATCGCGGGAAACAGGCGGCGTTGCAGATAAGTGACCCCGGCGGCGGCGACAACACCGATTGCAACAAGCGACGGATCAAGTCGGCGGGTGAGCCCAACCCATACCCCACACAGAGCGATAAACGCGATAATCATCCAGCCTCCTCGTGTTACATGATCCATAGATCATGTAACGGGCGCAAGAATCTAGGCGCTGTGTAGGCCGGGAGATGTGGCTGTCGGCGTGGATTCCGGGGCGTTCCCCCGGCGGCGTTTGTCAAAAAAAAACAGCATGTAGGTCATACCCGGCAACGATGTTTAAATGCGTGTTTTCTTCACTTTTTTTCCTTTCAAAATTGTGGTATAGTATCTATGGCTGTTACGAAAGGAGGAAAAAACAGTGCGATATCGATATCTTTTGTTGGCAGGGTTACTTATTGCAATTGTGCTCGTGGGTGGGTGTGCGCTTTTTGATCAGGCGCCAACGGCGGCGTTTACTTGGAGCCCGCAGGATCCGCTGGCGCGCACGAATGTTCAATTTACTGATTTGTCCACAGATTCAGGTGGGCTATTCGGCGGCGGCGGGGTCGTCTCGTGGAGTTGGGACTTTGGTGATAACTCATCTTCCCCTTCCCAAAATCCAAAGCACAAGTACGAAAAAGGCGGGACATACACGGTGAAACTAACCGTTACTGACGGAAGTGGAAATAGCAGTACGGCTCAGAAAACGATTACCGTCATTCCTAGCCTCGATGGTCGCTGGACAGGGCATATCACAAATTTAGCATTCAATGCACTGTCATTGGAGTTAGATCTTAACCATTCGGCAAGTGGGGGCATCACGGGTATGGTTTACCTTGTAAATCAAAGCAGGAACATCACTAGCGCCTCATTTGACCCAGCGTCACGTGAGGTCCAGATAACCTGCATTCCATTCGGATTTACTCTTCGTGGTACCCTTAATGCCGCTGAGGATCGTATCTCGGGGTATTGGTACGACCTAACGGGCGTCCGTGGTGAAGATTGGAGCGTAAGTCGACAGTAGAATTAGGCTGGGTTGATTTATCGATCTGATGGGGAGTTAAATGTGTGTATTTAGACGATAGTGCATTTTATTTTAGCTCCTTTATGTCGATAATGATGTTCCAGCACGAGAAAATGCGATATTGACAGCTGCGGTTCACGCCCGTATACTGAATTGCGTGGTTGCCGTATTTCAATTTGGGGGTAATCCTGCTATGAGGAATAGAACGCTCTAGAGATTGCCGATTTGGCGTCGTTGCATTTTGTTGCCAATCTAACCTCCTATCTTTGTTTCCATAAAAAGGAGTCACTATGAGCGTTCTTGCCCTTAAACTCAATGAAGTACGTAAATTATTTTATAAGCGAGATGATAAACGCAGCAGATTCTCGCGGCGTAAGCGGGAAGTGGTTGCTCTCGACGGTGTGAGCCTCGCGGTTGCCCCGGGAGAGATATTCGGAGTACTCGGTCCGAACGGGTCAGGTAAATCGACCTTGATTCGGCTTGTGTCCACACTGCTTATTCCCGATAGTGGTGAGATCCATGTGTTTGGACACGACATCGTGCGCGAAGAGGCTGTCGTCAAGCGCATGATCAACCGCGTGTCGGTTGACGCCGCATTCTTTAAGAAGTTCTCCCCATTGGAAAACCTCAGTTACGCAGCGCGCCTGTACGGGCTGCCGATGCGAGATGCACGGCCGCGGATGCGCACGATCCTGAGCCGTCTTGGGCTGAAGGAAGATGCGTTCACCCAGCCGATGGAACAGCTTTCCCGCGGCATGCAGCAGAAAGTTGCAGTGGCACGTGGTTTTCTTACCTCGCCGATCTTATTGCTGCTCGACGAGCCGACGACCGGGCTTGACCCGCACTCCAAACGGGACGTGCAGACGTTCGTACGCGAGATCAGGGACACCCACGACGCGACGATCCTTCTCACCACCCACGATATGGAAGAGGCGGATCGGCTGTGCGATCGGATCGCGGTTATCGATGACGGAAAGATCGTCGCCCTCGACACCCCGGCTGCGCTGAAGCGGCGAGTAGAAGCGGAAACCGGTAACACCCCCACGTTGGAGGACGTGTTCCTCGCACTCACTGGTCATCGCCTTGAGGAAAAGGAGGCCACGACATGAACGTGTTCATCCGCGAGTTCCGCGGCGCATACGCGTTTGTGGAGCGCAATATCAACCTGATCAAGCGCTATTGGGGCTGGGAGATCGTGTGGCTAATCTACTCGCTCGTCAACTCCCTCGCCGTCACGTACATCGGGGCGGGAATGGAACGGATCAGCGGAAAAACGCTCGATACGCAGTACATTATCACGTACCTCCTGGTGGGGACGCTGATTTGGTCGTATCTGTCCGTGATTTTCTACTCGATCTCGGAGATGATCGCGTGGGAACGGTGGGAGGGGACGATCGAGTACACGTTTATGGCGCCAGTGTCCCGGTTTACCCACCTTGTGGGGACGACCTTATTCGCCATCGGTTACGGAGTCGTGCGCACCCTCGTCATCCTTCTGATTGTAGCGGCATTCTTCCACCTCGATCTGTCCAACGCCAACCTCGGCGGTGCGGTGTTGTTGCTCCTCGCGGGGAGTGTGTCGTTCGTCGGGTTGGGGATCCTGGCCGCGGTGCTCCCTCTTCTGTACCCGGAACGGGGAGCGCAGATGACGAACGCAGCGGCGGCGGTGCTTCTCCTCATATCCGGGGTGTACTACCCGGTTGCCACCCTGCCGGGTTGGCTGCAGACGATCGCTGCCGGCTCGCCCGCTACGTACGTAATCGAAGGGATGCGCGGCTGCCTGCTCCACGGCGTTTCGACTGTGAGCCTGCTTCCGACGGTGTTCTATCTGATCGGAGCCGGGATCGTCGTGACCGCCGTTGGGCTGTGGATCTTCGGCCGGGTGGAACGGTACGCCAAGCGCACCGGCCGCCTGAAGCGGAGTGGATGAAAGCCGAGGCATTCATCGCAGAGACGTTGCAGAAAAACCCGTTCTTTTATCTCCGCGATCTCTGCGCCTCCGCGGTGAGACGAGCAAACATCCGGTAAAATGCGGCTATGAGAACGCACAGAGATCTTACCGTAGGTTCAATCACCCCAGCGCTGCTCCAACTCGCGTGGCCGGTGATGCTCTCCAACTTGTTTCAGACGGTATATAACCTCGTTGATACCCTGTGGTTGGGGCGGTTGGGAAAGGTAGCGATTGCTGCGCCGACGATCTCATGGCCGCTCGTGTTTCTCATGATTTCGTTGGGAGCCGGGGTGACGATTGCCGGGACGGCCCTCGTTGCCCAGTATACCGGCGCCAAACGACATGAAGAGGCAAATCACGCTGCCGGCCAGGTGTTCTCGTTCACCGCTATCCTTGCCGTATTGTTCGCTGTTGGCGGCGCGGCGGCAGCACATCCACTGATGGTGCTGATGGGAGCGGGACCGGATTTGCTCCCGGTTGCCTCCGGTTATCTGCGCATCATTTACGCTGGCATTCCGGCGATGTTCGGGATGTTTATCGTCACCGCACTTCTGAACGGCATCGGGGACACAGTCACCCCGATGAAGCTGATGGGGGTGTCGGTTGGGTTGAACATAATTCTCGATCCATTATTGATCTTCGGATGGGGACCGTTTCCCGATTGGGGAGTGGCGGGAGCGGCGTACGCCACCGTGATCTCGCGTGGATTGGTCGCGGTGTACGGGCTGTGGCTCCTGTTCTCCGGGAGAGTGGGGCTCCACTTACGCCCGCGCCACCTGCGCTTGCAGGCAGAAGCGGTACGGCAAATCGTGATGATCGGAGCGCCGGCATCGCTCGGTCAGTCCGGGACTGCGGTCGGATTCTCGATCATGACTGGCATCCTCGCCCGGTTTGGCACTGCGGTGGTGAGCGCGTTTGGAATCGGGAACCGCGTCATCTCGATTGCTCTCATGCCGGCGATGGGCCTCGGCCAAGCGACGGCGACAATGGTCGGACAGAATCTGGGGGCGAAGTCGCCGGGGCGCGCGGCACAGGTCGCGTGGATCGGAATGGGAATTTCCACCGGGTTTCTTGTCCTCGCTGGAGCGGCCACCGTGTTTTTGCGCGCATCGCTCGTACACATATTCATCTCCGATCCTCAGGTAATCGCGCTTGGGGCACAGATGTTTGCGATCGTGGGGATCGCGTTTCCGTTCATGGGAATCCTGCAGGTGGTAATCGGCACCTATCAAGGAGCAGGGCATACTGTGTATTCAATGGCGTTCGCGCTGTTCCGCCTGTGGGCCCTGCGTATCCCCCTTGTCTACCTGCTTGGGTTTACGTTGGGAATGGGGCCGAATGGAGTGTGGTGGGCGATGTTTTGGTCCAATCTCGGTGCGTCTGTGGTCGCGCTGTCGTTCTTCCTTACTGGGAACTGGAAGCACCGGGTAATTAAGGACCGGCCAGCGCCAGGATTGAGCACTGAAGGACTCGCGGCCGAGCCGGCGGAACAGGATCTGTTGCAAAGGTGAGCGGTAATCTATAACGTTTACGCGGAAGGGGTGAAGATGACGGCAATAACGATCGATCATGCGGTGGAGTTTGTCGGGAATGAAGTTACGGTGAACGGGTGGCTATACAACAAACGGTCAAGCGGTAAGATCCTGTTCTTGGAGTTTCGCGATGGGACGGGAGTGATTCAGGGAGTGCTTGCCCGGGATGATAACCCGGAGCTATTCGCGCGCGCTGACCACCTTCCTCGTGAGACGTCCCTCACCGTTATCGGCAAGCTGCGGGCCGACCGCCGTGCCCCGGGGGGGTGTGAGCTCGACGTCGAACACATCGAAGTGATCCAGGAACCGACGGAACCATTCCCAATCGAGTTAAAAGAGCACACCCCCAACTTCCTTCTCGACCATCGTCATCTGTGGATTCGCACCGGCCGCCAAGTTCCAATTTTGCGGGTGCGTGATGCCGTATTTCGCGCTGTACGCGGGTTCTTTTACGAGCGCGGGTTTGTAGCCACCGAGGCTCCGATTCTCACTGGCACATCGGTCGAGGGCACGACGACCCTGTTTCCGGTTGACTACTTCGGTGAACAGGCGTACCTGAGCCAAAGCGGGCAACTGTATCTCGAAGCAACGGCGATGGCGCTAGGCAAGGTGTACTGGATCGGGCCCGCGTTCCGCGCCGAGAAGTCGAAAACGAGAAAACATCTGACCGAGTTTTGGATGGCCGAGGCGGAGATGGCGTTTTACGATCATGCTGCTAATCTCAAACTGCAGGAAGAGCTTGTAAGCTACGTGGTAAACGCGGTGGCGGCGGAGCGAAAGCGTGAACTTGAGCAACTAAAGCGCGATATGGACGAACTTCTGGGAGAAGTAAAGCTTCCGTTCCCGCGTGTTAGCTATGGTGACGCGATTAAAATCCTGCAAGACGCCGGACACGATATTCAATACGGGGATGACTTCGGTGCTCCGCACGAGGCTGCGCTCGGCGACCACTTCGGGAAGCCGGTATTCATCGAGCGGTTCCCGGCGAAGATGAAACCGTTTTACATGAAGCGGGCGCCCGACGATCCGTCCGTCGTCCTTGCTGCTGATCTCATCGCGCCGGAAGGATACGGCGAGATCATTGGAGGAAGCCAGCGCGTCGATACCGTTGAAGAGCTCGAACGCCAGCTTGCCGAGTACAACCTGCCAATGGAGCCGTACGAGTGGTACCTCGATCTGCGCCGCTACGGAGCCGTCCCTCATGCCGGGTTTGGCATGGGAATGGCACGACTGATCGCGTGGATCTGCGGTGTCTCCCACATCCGCGAAACAATCCCGTTTCCCCGTCAGATCAACCGACTGTATCCGTAATGGAGCGATGGAGAAAAGCTCAACGTAGATAAGCACTTTGATGAACTAAAGGTCTCCTGCTTTTCATGGCTTTCTTAGCCCCCATTTTCGAGCATACTTTGGCCCCGGTGAAAAGCCTATTTGAATAATTCAACTGGATTGTGGGTATCCACTAAAGGCTGGAACGATTCCGACCAGTCTATTACCAGCTTGGGTTCGATTTCTAACCGCTGCCGGATGAGGATTCCCTCGACGTTTTTCAAATCGCGTGGACGACCGCCGGCGCACTTATGGATGATCAAATCCTTTGGCCCGATCAGCCGCAGCTTTCCTGCTCCCGGGGAATCCACCTTCATCGCTCGTTGCAGCGCCTCTTCCTCATCT
>CAZILO010000007.1:0-21454 GCA_964540085.1 uncultured Thermotogae bacterium | reverse complement strand
CAGGTGTTCGGGCCCCGGCGGGGGGTGATCGGCGATCTCCCGCTCCCCGCAGAAGCGGACCCCGCGCCGGGGACAAGGCCAGGGACGACCGCTCGCATCGCTGTTCTCGGGGTCGGTGACGGCGGCGTGAACGCCGTCGACCGGATGCGGGCTGAGCAACTACACGGCGTGCGCCTGATCGCCGTCGACACTGATAAACAGGTCCTGGGGTTGTCCCACGCCGATGAGACTCTCCAACTGGGGATGGACATTACCGGTGGACGTGGCACCGGGGGTGACGAGGAAAAAGGCCGCAAGGCAGCGCAGGAATCGCGGTGGGAGATCGCGGCGTTGCTCAAGGGGATGGATTTGGTGTTCGTTACCGCCGGACTCGGTGGGGGAACGGGTACCGGCGCCAGCCCGGTTATCGCCGAGATTGCCCGTGAGAACGGCGCCCTCACGATCGGTGTGGTGACGCGGCCGTTCTCATTCGAGGGAACGGTGCGGCAAGCACGGGCGCGAGAAGGGATCAAACGGCTGCGGGCGACGGTAGACGTATTGATCGCCATTTCCAACGACCGTCTTCTCGAAACGGCGGCAAAGGGGCTGGCGATGACCAAGGCGTTCGAACTCGCTGATGGAATTCTGCATCAAGGCGTACGTGGGATCTCCGACTTGGTGACGGTGCGGGGGATAGTCAACCTTGATTTTGCCGATATCAGAAACGTCCTCGCCGGAGCGGGAGAAGCGATGATGGGGATGGGAGAAGCGAGTGGAGAGGGACGTGCCCTAGCCGCAGCTAAGTTGGCAAGCTCCAATCCGCTCCTGGAGGGAGGGTCGATCCGTGGCGCTCGCAAGATGATAATGAATGTCACCGGGGGTCCGGATCTCACCCTGGGCGAGGTAACAAGCGCCGCCGATCTGATCCGCCGAGTAGCCGCGACCGAGTGCGACCTCGTATTCGGCGCAGTGGTCAATCCAGAATTGACAGATGTCATTAAAATCACGGTTATCGCCGCTGACTTTCAAGCGCCGCAGGAAACGATAAATAAAGAACATCCCCCTAAGCGAGAACGAATCCAGCTTGATAAGAACCTCGATGTACCCACGTTCCTGCGCCGCAACCGTCCCACCACCGACGAAGACGATACAACCGACTGAGGTGCGGGGATGACTAACCGGGCAGACAATACAGACATCTATCGGCAATTGGTCGACGCATCACCTGTCGGTATTTTTGTTATTCACGATGGGAAAGTGGTATTCGCCAATCGTACCGGCGCCACGTTTTTGGGACAGGAGGATAGTGCTGACATCATCGGAATGGCATTGGATGGGATCATCAGCGTGGGTGACACCAATTTCTCCTTAGATGATATTCCGACACTGGCGTGGCAACGGGCGGAAGTACGCGCCCCCTCCGGCGAGGTAACGGTGGTGGATGTACGCCAGACGGCGTTTGTGTATAACGGTGTGTCGGCTCACCTCGTGTTCATGCGATTAGCTGGAGACGAGCAATGGCAAGAAGGCGAAATCACGTTGCAGTATAAGACCCTGATAGAAAAGCTCGCCGATGTGGTATTCGTCATCGACCTCAACGGCAGGTTTGCGTTTCTCAATCCCGGCTTTACCCGTGCCACTGGCTATGCGGTGGAAAACTGGATCGGACGTCGGTTTACAGAACTCGTGGCCCCTGAGTATCAAGACCTGACCGAAGGGCGGTTTCGTATCGGCCCACCCCTTGATGGTATTTCGCAGTACGAGATTGAGGTGATTTCCAGTACCGGAAAGAGGTTACCAATTGAGATCAGAGTTACAGCATTGATGGACGAAAACGGCAATGAAATCGGGCGAATCGGGACGGCTCGTGATGTGAGTGCTCAGCGGCATGTGGAGGAAGAACTGCGCCGCGCCAATGCTGAATTGGACATGATCCTCAACACAATGGGTGAAGGGGTGGTCGTTCTCGATGCCCATCATCGGATGGTACGCATGAACCGAAAAGCGCATGAGCTATTTGGATATGATCCCAAAGAAATGGTGGGAAAAGATTACACGTTCTGGTGCCATCCTGAGTTTATCCCCGTCCTGAAGCAGAAGCTCGCCGAGCGGGAAGCGGGGCGCACAACGACCTACGAAGCGCACTTTCTCCGCAAAGGGGCGGATTCGTTTTACGCCCAGGTAACGGCGGTGCCGATCACTGGTCCGAACGGCGCGTTTAAGGGATCAATCGGGTGCCTGCGTGATGTGACGTACGAACGAGAACTTATCCACCGCGTGGAGGAGCTGAGCGAGTTCAACCGACGGCTGCTAGAGCTCGCTGACGTATGGATCAATGTTATCGACTCTGACAATAAAATATTGCTGTGGAATCGGGAAGCGGAGCGGATAAGCGGCTATGCCCGCGCGGAGGTCGAAGGAAACGCCAAAGTGTGGGAGTGGCTGTATCCTGACCCTTACTACCGGCAAGAGATGATGAAGACACAAAAACAACCGCGACAGCAGGCCGCCGCTACCCGCCGCGTGGAAGGGAAGATTCGCACTAAGTCGGGAGCAGAGCGGATCATTTCTTGGCGCGGACGTCCTGTTCCACTCGCTGACGGCAGTAATGGTTGGCTCATTGTCGGCCACGATGTCACTGAGGAACGGAACCGGGAGACGAGCTTGCGCGAATACGCAGCGGTGATCGAAAAGATGAACCAGGAACGCACGCAGTTGCTGTCTATGGCCGCTCACGAATTACGCACTCCGCTCACCGTAATTCGCGGGTACGCCGACCTCATGAAGCGCGATAACGCTCTTTCCCCCGAGCAGCGGGAGCGATTAGATAAAATCAGCCACCAGGCCGATCGGCTCAACGACCTGGTGACACGCCTGCTTGCGGTAGCGCGGGTGGACGCGGAAACTGGTCATCTATCCCCGATAAAGATCCCTGTTTCCACGTTGATCAATAAGGCAGTGCGCACAGTGGAGCCGCTGCTTGCCGATGCACCGGACCGGCTTAAAGTCGCGGTGGCGGGTAATCTCACGGTGTACGCTGACCCCGATGCCGCGGAGGAGATCCTACTCAATTTGTTGAGCAATGCGGTTGTGTACACTCCAGCTCCAGGGCAAATCATGGTACGGGTGTACGAGCACGATGATGCCGTGCGCATCGATATAACCGATGAGGGGATCGGAATTGAACAGGAGGAACTGGAAAACATATTTACCGAGTTCTACCGTACGCCACGGGGACGCGTGTTGAATCGGAACGGCAGCGGCGTCGGGCTCGCCGTCGTAAAACGGTTGGTAGAACGGTCGGGCGGCAGGATATGGGTAAAAAGCGCGGGATACGGTAACGGCAGCACCTTTTCGTTTACGCTCCCCCGGGCGGATACAGGAGGAACGAATGCACATCTTGATTTGTGAGGACGAACCCGAGATCGCGGATATGTTGGCGAGTTTTATCGCTGCGGACGGGCACGAACCGATCATTGCGTTGACCGGAGCGGAGGGACTGGCACGATTTGCCCACGATTCTCCCGATCTCGTCCTCCTCGACGTGATGCTTCCTGACATGTCCGGGTGGGATGTGCTGACGGAGATCAGGAAAACAAGCAACCGCCCGGTGATACTCATTACGGCATTAGGACGGCTCGATGATAAAGTGAAGGGGCTATCATTGGGAGCGGACGACTACGTCGAAAAGCCGTTCGCGTGGGAAGAGGTACGGGCGCGGATCGCCGCGGTGATGCGGCGCTATCGCCCGGTTTCTCCGGGAATTACGGTGGACGATCGTCAAAAAACAGCGGTCGTGCACGGCCGAGCGGTGCACCTGTCACGCAAGGAATACCGGCTATTCAAGCTCCTTTATTCCGAACCCGGCAAGGTATTCTCGCATGCTGAAATCATCGCCAAGCTGTGGCCACGCGATGCGTACGCAACATCGCAGGATGTGCAAAAGTATATATATCTCCTACGCCGGAAGATCGAAGACGATCCGGCGCATCCGCAGTTCATCCAAACGGTACACGGGTTCGGGTACCGATTTACTGGGAATGAGCAGTTACCGTAATCTGCGCGGTCGCGCGCGATAGCCCACCATCGTCGTCAATCACAACCAATTGCACCGTGTACACGCCGGGAGTGGTGTAGGTATGTATCGGGGCGAGCACTGATCCGTCTCCACATCCGCCCGCAGTTCCGGGACAAGTCGTCCCGTCGCCGAAGTCCCACGCCGTGTGCACGATCTGCCCATTGGGACTTGTGTCATAAGAGTGATCGTAGAATTCAACCGGGGTGCCGACGACGGCAGTAGCCGGCGCGGTGAACTTCGCGATCGGTAGGGCGTTCGCGATGGAGATTGGTTCGGACTTGGTCGCTTTCACGCCGCACGCGTCAGTGACTGTGAGCGTAACAGTGTACGTGCCTTCATCCGGAAACTGATGTATTGGCGCTTGGGTGTCAGCGCTCTCACCATCGCCGAAGTTCCACGCCCAGCTCACAATCTTTCCCACCGGATCGACCGATTGATCGGTGAACGTCACTGTATCGGCATCGGTCGGAGCGGTCGGATGATAACTAAAGTTCGCAATCAGGCTGTCCACGTTGATCGTGATCGGAGCGGAGGTTGCGGTCGCGCCGTCATCGTCAGTCACCCGGACCGTGGCCGCGTACACGCCGGCGCTGGGGTAGACGTGAGTAGCGGTCGGAGTGGTCGTCGTTACATCGTCGACACCGTCGCCAGTGAAGTCCCATGCGTAGTGCACGATCCTGCCGTTCGGGCTTTGGTCGTGTGAGCTCGCTGCATCGAACTGGACCGGTGCTCCGGCAAGCACGTGGGTGGGAGTGGCAGTCAGGTGAGCGATCGGCGGTGCATTGGTCACGGTGATTGGAACCGTGGCCGGCGTTGACTTCACTCCGCTGTCATCGGTGACGATGAGCGTGACGGCGTACGTCCCTTCATCCGGAAACCGATGCGATGGAGTCTGCACGGTGGCACTGGTACCGTCGCCGAACGACCAGGTCCAGGCGACTACCTTGCCATCAGGGTCGGTTGATTGATCAGTGAAGTGGACAGTATCTGCATCGGTGGGCGTAGCGGGTACAGCGCTGAATTGCGCAATCGGTTTTCTATCGCATACAGTGACGGTCACTGGCGTGGATACCGCGGTCATCCCAGCCGCATCGGTGACCTTCACCG
This sequence comes from uncultured Thermotogae bacterium, assembly GCA_964540085.1. GTDB lineage: Bacteria > Bipolaricaulota > Bipolaricaulia > UBA7950 > UBA9294 > S016-54. The sequence continues at coordinate 16,290 of CAZILO010000007.1, read as the reverse complement.
TAACTGGATATTGCGCCTGCGCCGTGGGTACGTGCGCATAGGTATGAGTCACGTTGGCGCAACTCGTGATCTGGTCGTAGACACCGTCGCCGTTGAAATCCCACGCATAATTCACGATCTTGTCCGCCGGGCACGTAGTGGATGCGGATGCAGTAAACGTCACGCTGGTACCGGTTGGGCCGACTGCCGGCTGCACGCTAAGGGCTACATGAGGTGGACTCGGTTGCACAGTGACCGCTGCGGACGTCGTCGCCTGGGCACCGTTGCGATCGGTAACGGTGAGTGAGATTGTGTATTTCCCCGCACACGCGTATGTGTGCGTTGGGGAGGGAATAGCGGCAGTCATCCCATCACCAAAGTTCCAGCTCCATGCGATGATTGTGCTGTCCTGATCACTGGAGCAATCGGTGCACGTCACCGGCTCGCCCGCATGAGGAGCAAAATTGGAGAGCTTGAAGCACGGATGCGGCAAGTAGTTTACGGTTACGATAGTAGTAGCAGGCAACGACCGCTTCGGACCGTCGGAATCGCTGTCCTGCACGGTGAGTGTTACCGTGTACGCGCCGCCGTGGGGATAAACATAAGTAGCGGTGGGAACAGCGGACACGAGATCGACTTTGCCGTCGCCGTTGAAATCCCATTCGTAGCTCAATTTAGTCTCATCGGGATCGTATGACATCGCGGCGTTGAATGTGACGGTTGTTTCGGCGTTGGGGCGCGCGGGGGTATACGTAAACGCAGCGATCGGATGCCGGCCGTGCACCAGCAGCGAGCGTGTTTGGGTGGCCGTCTCTCCCTGAGCGTCGATCGCAGTGTGCGTAATAACATAGCGGCCGCCGTGAGCGTACGTGTGTGATGCAGTCTGGCCGGATGCGGCTGCGCCGTCGCCGAACTTCCACGTCCATTCCGTCAGTTCACCCGGGGGTGCAATGAATGATTCGTCGGCGAACTGAAGAGGGTCACCGCTCTGGAGAATCTGCTTGGAGTCAGGCGGGGTTACGCTGAAATCGACAAGGATCACGCGGGCCGGGATCACCCGCACAGTGGTTTCTTGTTGGGCAATTGCGCCCCGGGCCCCCTTCACAGTGAGCGATACGACGTATACACCGGTGTGCATGTACGTATGTGACGCGGTTTGACCAGCTCCGGTGGCACCATCGCCGAAATCCCACATGAAAGCGGTTGCGTTGTTGTTCTTTACCTCAGCTGTGAACAACACGCGATCGCCAGGATGAGGAAGAGATGGGACAAACGAGATACCCTGGAGATGGGGAGGCGGGTTATATACGGAGTTCTGTGCATCCGGCGTTCCTCCAGATTTACGGGACGTTGCCCAGTTTGTCGGGGTGTCAGGCGCAGTGGGATTGGTCCGTTCCATCGATGCGCACGGCGGAATTCCCAGCAAGTTTGTACCCGCCGGCCACGGGCCACCACTACGATTGGCACTGTCAACGTAGTGCCCGGCGGAATCAACCAGGAACAGCGCCTCGCCGCTGTCACGCAACGCACCGGTGTAGACGATGTCAGCGCGTACTCCCGGGATCAGGTCTCCACGGCCACGTTCAAGGAGAAAATAACCATGCGCGGCAATTGTCCCGTGCAGCCGGACATCCGGAGCGCCATCGGATGAATACAACCGCCAACCGTCCAGGGTTACCGGTTGATCACTTGGATTGTAAAGTTCGATCCACTCTGCTTGAGGGTCATTTGGAGCTCCGCCCCAGTTCACCTCATTGATAATCGGGCCCGCGATGGCGAGAACAGAACATATTCCAACAATAATTATTCCTAAAGACAATAGTCGTACGCGCATACCATCCTCCTTTTTCCGGAAAAGACCGAACTTAGCATAACACAGAACGGTCCGATTACCAACACACGTGTACAGCGGAAAATGGGAATTTGATCACCATATCGATGTTAGTCATTGCCGATTCGTGTGCCAATCAGCGTAATGACGTGATTATTAGGAACAACCGGAGGGTGGGTCGTAAGTGACAAACAAGAAAAGAAGGCGCAGGAAACTTTTCCCACACCCGTGCGTATATGCAACAGAAGGTAAAAGACACCTCCTTGCTCGATAGAAGAAGCCACTTCTCTCAAGCTGACCCGGCGGGGCCGAATGGCCCCGCTGTCAGTTTACCCTCCGGTTTGTACTCCCTTTCGTTCCAATAACGGCATAGGCGGTAGCGTGGGCGGAGGGGTTTTCCCCTTTTCAATCTGGATACCCGCCTGTTGCAAAAGAGCAATAAGTTTATCGATGGTGACAAAAGCACCGATTCGTGCGTATACCACAGTGCCGTCCTTGTTCACAAACACAGTGAACGGGAATGCAATGATGCGGCGGGTGTCACGAGGACGCGGGGGCTGATAGATGCCGGCGACCTTGCGGCCGTTGTCGTATACTACCGGGAAAGTGACACCGTTTTTCTCTATTAGCTCTTTTGCTTCCTGTTCGGTTTTCCCCGAACACACTGCGATGAACCCCACTTGATCGTGGTACTCCTCGTAAAACTTCTCAAATAACGATAGTTCATGCACGCATACACCACACCACGTCGTCCAAAAGTTGATAATCACCGGTCGACCGTGGTAAGCGTCAAGAGACAGAGTATCGCCCGAGATCTCCGGAAGGGAAAACGCGGGCGCGGTCGCCCCAACAATCGGAAAATCAGTAACCGGCAAAAACGGTCCTCCCCGTGGCAACGCTCCCGAGGACGACCACGCAACCACCGTTGCTGCCGTTATAATCAGGATGGACAAGCTAACAATTTTTACCGACATAATGAAACAACGCACACCTAGTGGACCGTTTTGGAGTTGGTTTGTATCGGCAGCGGCGCCATGAGCGGGAAGTTATCTTGTCCTCCCTTGCTGGGAATAACGTACGGCGAGTCGCCGATGCCGTCCTTGTTAGCGTCAATCCCCTTGTAGCCTGACCAGTAATTCCCTTGGCCGTGATAGTCCCAGTTGTTCACCACCGAACTGTATGCGGCGTGGAAATTGTTGAGGAATGAATTATCATAGATCAGGTTATTCTGGGAGCCAAGATTAAGATACACCCCCATATGGTTATTGGAGATCGTGTTCCCGACGATATCTGTAGTAGTACACCCGTCGAGCCACACGCCAGTGTCGTTTCGAGTGATCGTGTTCTGCAAAATCTGGTTGTCGTGTGAAAAATAGGAATGAACCCCATCGACATTACTCTCAATGAGCGAATGAGTGATGCGGTCGTGGGATGAGAAGTTGAACACAACTCCAATCCAGTTGCCGGTAAGATGGCAATTATCGATTTCGCCGTTGCTGACATAGCTCAGAAAAATCCCGGCGTTACCGGCGCCGCTGATTTCCACGTTTTTGATGATGAAATAGCGATCGGTGCGGTGGATGCGAATTCCGTAATCACTGTACCCAGCATCGATTTTCCAGCCAGAAATGATATACGGATCATCGACCGTACCCGATCCGGACACGACCCCATTAGCAGCTGTAAATTGATAATTACCCTCAATTACAATCGGTTTGTGGTCAATTAAGTTGTTCCCCGCAGCGAGTACGAAGACGCCAATTAAGCAGGAAAGAACGACGATACCACCCACTAACATGCCCTGTTTCATGCCTCTATCACCTCGTAACAGTCTGATAACCGCTTATGTTCAAATCCTATCATACCAACTTCTCCCGTGATTGTGAAGGACATAGTGCCATCTCCGCCGTAACACGTTGCGCGCGGTCCGGTTGTCCGCTACCGCCGTGACGAGATAGAATCAACGTAGAGGCAATTCAAAAAGGAGGTTCAATGGAACTTCTCAAACGTTTAAGCGAGGCAGCCGGTATTCCGGGGCACGAAGGTGAGGTGAGGCGGATAATCTCCGCCGCGCTCACTGGAGCAGTAGACGAGATCAAAGTCGATCAACTCGGCAATCTAATCGCCCACAAGCACGGAACCGGACCGGTAGTGATGATCGCAGCACACATGGACGAAATCGGGTTTATCGTAAGTAACATCGATAAGGACACTGGCTTCTTGCGCATCCATCCATTGGGCGGATTCGATGTAAAGACACTGATCGCCCAACGCGCGGTGGTACACACCAAAGACGGCGACTTAATCGGAGCGATCGGGTCGAAGCCGATCCACATTATGACCGCAGAGGAACGCAAGAAACTGCCGGAGCTGAAAGACCTATTCGTGGATCTTGGTTTGCCCGCTGACACAGTGAAGCAACGGGTAGCGATCGGTGATCCGGTTACCCTGCGCCAGGACTTCATCGAGCTCGAGCAGGTTGTGTCCGGCAAGGCGCTCGATGACCGCGCCGGAGTGTACATCGGGATCGAAGCGATTAAGCAGGCGAAAAATGTGTCCTGCGATTTGTACTTCGTCGGTACAACGCAGGAGGAAGTTGGGCTGCGTGGGGCACGAGTAGCGGGGTTTTCCGTTCACCCTCAAATCGGGATCGCCCTTGATACCACCCTCGCTGTCGATATGCCCGGGGTTCCGGAGTCGCAGCGTATCACCGCGCTTGGCAATGGGGTGGCGATCAAGCTGACCGATTCGGCATCGATCTCTCATCCCGGGTTGGTAAACGCGATGAAACGAATCGCCACTGAGCGGGGGATCCCGTATCAGTTGGAGATCCTCCCCCGTGGCGGCACGGACGCTGGTGCCATCCAGATGGCGCAGGACGGGGTGGCGGTGATCACTCTATCCCTGCCGTCCCGGTACGTGCACTCGGTGGTGGAAACCGCACACCGCGACGACATTAAAGCGGCTATCGATCTGCTCGCGGCGTTCATCGAACAAGCCGGAAAAATCGATCTTTCTCTGCCATGACCACGACGCTGTTCAAGAACTTCGACCTGATAGCGACGATGGACGCCGACCGTCGTGAGATTCGCGGCGGGTACGTCCTTGTCGATGGCAACCAGATTGCGGCGGTGGGGGAAACTGCAACCGGGATTCAGGCTGACAGGGTGATCGACGGACGGGGGAAGGTCCTCCTGCCCGGGTTCGTCAACACTCATCACCACCTGTATCAGTCGCTGTTCCGCAACGTACCCGGCGCAGCGAACAAGAAGCTGTTCGACTGGCTCGTATTTCTGTACGAACGTTGGCAGGGAATCGATGAACAGGCAGTGCGGGTGAGCGCAGCAGTGGCAACTGCTGAACTCCTTCTGTCCGGGGCAACAACGAGCTCTGATCACTTTTACCTGTTCCCGCACGGGCACCCCAATCTGTTCGACGCCCTTGTGGACGGGGCGCGGATGACCGGGATCAGGTTCCATCCGTGCCGCGGCTCAATGTCCCTATCGAAAAAAGACGGCGGCCTTCCTCCCGATAGCGTTGTTCAGACCGAGGACGAGATTCTGCGCGACTGCCAGCGTGTGATCGAGCGCTATCACGATCCGAGCCCGATGGCGATGCTGCGGGTCGCAATCGCGCCGTGCTCGCCGTTTTCGGTCACCCCCGAACTGATGCGGCAGTCGACTGCGCTCGCCGACGAATACGGCGTGCTTCTCCACACCCATCTCGCTGAGACTGCCGACGAGGACGAGTTCTGCCGTGAAAAATTCGGCGCCCGCCCGGTCGATTACATGGAATCACTGGGATGGCTGCGTGACGACGTGTGGTTCGCCCATCTCGTCCATCTGACCGCTGCCGACATCGACAAGCTCTCCCGCGCCCGGGTGGGAATGGCTCACTGTCCGAGCTCAAACATGATCCTCGGCTCGGGGATCGCCCCCGTGGTGCCGCTGATGAAGACGGCGGTCAAGATAAGCCTGGGAGTGGACGGATCAGCGAGTAATGACACGTCGAATATGATCCGCGAGGTGCGCCAGGCAATGCTGCTACAGCGGGTGCAGTACGGTGCTGAGGCGTTTTCCGCTCGCGATGCGCTCTACCTCGCCACCATGGGCGGGGCACGCGTCCTGCATCGGGAGACGGAGATCGGGTCGATCGAGCCGGGCAAGGCAGCGGATCTGATCGCGTTCGATATCTCCGGGATCGAGTTCGCCGGCGCACAGTCCGATCCCCTCGCCGCACTCGTCCACTGCGCCACCGATCGGGTGGACCTCGCAATGGTGAACGGAGAGATCCGCGTCCGCGATGGCCGGCTGGCCGACGAGTCGATTTATCGGCTCATCCCGCGCCACAATGAGATCTCACTGCACTTGATCAACAAACAACCATGAAGATCGATCTCGAGATTTCGTTCTCGTTCAAGCGCGACCTCCCGGCGGACATCGTGCTCGATCTTCCGGCAGGTGCCGATGTTATCACCGCACTGCGCGCACTTGTGACGCGGTTTCCCGTTATTGAGGCCCGCATCTTTGCCGCCGATGGCTCGCCCCGGCGTTACGTAAATGCACTAATAAATGGTGGAAACGTTGCGTTCAACCGCGGGTTTGAAACAGCGTTACACGACGGCGACCGTGTTACGATCCTGCCCCCGGTTGGGGAGGATAAAATTATGAAGAGAGGCCCCAACTGGGGCCTCTCCTGGCTGGTGGTTGGGCTTGTTACGTAAGGAGGTTTCAGCAGGAGGCGTGCCTTCCTCACGTCCCAACCGTAATTTACGATCTAAATGTGAACGTTTTGTGAACGGACGGTAAACGTTCTATGTCGACCGGCGCTTGGCAGCGAGTCGGCGCTCGAACCGATCGGCGTCGATGATAAACCGCTCGTGCGTTCCCTCCCCAATTTTCTCAGCTTCGTCGTGGGCCTCAATCCGAAACTTAAGGCGGCGGTCCTCAACTGCTACGAGCTCAGCATGCACAGTTACCCGCATCCCGGGCGGGGTCGCGGCAAGGTGGCGCAGGTCGATCCGCGTCCCCACCGTCTTCTTTCCGGCGGGAAGCAGGGGATCGACGCTCAACCGCGCGCACTCTTCACAAAACGCAACGAGCGCCGGGGTGGACAACGCGGCTACCATTCCCGATGCAAGCGTGCTCGCCAAATGTTCTTCCTGAACGATCCATTCCTTCTCGTTGTGCAATCCGATTTCAATCGTCATGGTGTGAAAATGGTAGAGCATTATCTGGGGGTGATCAAGGATCAGCACCGATAAAATTGGGGGCGCCGGTCGCCAAAACGATCATTGTACGGATTGATTGCCTTATCGCGCGCTGCGTTCGGATCGATAACCACCACGCGCGCCTCTTCTTGATCGTCGGTCCCACGCGCGAGCACTTCCCCGGTGGGGGCAACAATCTGACTTGCACCAGTGAAGTGTAACGTCGTCTCGGTTCGGTACTCAGTCCCGATGCGGTTCGCCGTCACGGTGAACACTCCATTCTCCAGTGCTCGCACTCGCATCGTTAATTGGCCATACTCAGGGAGGACGAGGTTAGCGGGATGAGCAATTACGTCAGCGCCGGCGAGCGCTAGTGTTCGCGCCACCTCGGGGAACAGGTGATCGAAACACACCATCATCCCCACGCGGACATCACCGATATCGCTCACAGCAAGAGGAGTATCACCCGGGGTGAACCAGAGCTTCTCGGCGCTAAACAGGTGGAGCTTGCGGTACCGGGCACGCACACCGTCGGAGCTGACGAGGACGGCGGCGTTGTACACCCGGCTGTCCACACGCTCCGCCACCCCGGCCACAAAATGGCAGTTGTGGATCCCTGCGAGCTCCGTCAAAAATTGGCATGTTGGCCCATCCGGTACCGGTTCAGCTAGCTTCAATGCCTCCGCGCGGCTGCGGAACTGATATCCGGTGGCAAACAGTTCAGGCAGCACCCACAGGTCGGCATGATCAGCGGCGATCAGTGCGGCGATCCGCGAATGGTTTTTCTTCACGGCACCGAACGTCGGATTTGTCTGCACGTAGCCGATACGCATCTTTCCTCCCCCGCTTAGATTGCTCCCTTCGGGTACCAGCTATTATACCGGGGTACATTACTGCGGTTGAAAACGGCACGGACGCCCATTACCATTTACTTCAGGATGATAACGCTGGGGATAGACTCCTCCGAGGCGTATGGCGGTGCCGCGCTCATAGATGACGGTCGTTTGATCGGAGAAGCGTTCATGGAACAGCCGTTGCGTCACTCTGAGGAGCTTTTGCCGCTGGTGAGCCGGGTGCTTACGGCACACAATATTGAGCGGACGGCAATTAAGCGGGTGGCCGTAAACCGCGGGCCCGGCTCGTTTACCGGTCTGCGGATCGGGATCGCGACCGCGAAGGGACTTGCTCATGCACTGGGAATCCCGGTCACTGGAGTGGACGGGTCCCGTGTCTACCGGGAACGGGTGCCCGACGCACGCCAAGCATGCGTTATTATCAAAAACAGGCGGGATCTTTTTTACGTGCAGTGGTTCACGGGAGCGGACCCACGTGGTGATGTACGAGTAATCTCCCGGGATGAGCTCTTAGCGGAGCTGGGACGAGTAACCCGAGAGGTCACGGTGGTGGGAAGTGGAGTGGACGGAATTGACTGTGACTGGTGCGAGTTTCCGTATGTCACGGTGGCGGCGTCCGCGGTCAATCGCCCGTCGCCAGAGTGGGTTGCTCGACTGGGACAAACAGGTCCGGATGAGCTGTACAGCCTTGATCCTGTGTACGTTGAACCCGCGTTGGTTAAATAGAGATTTTGAGTTGAGAGGTGAATGATGGCACGAGTATGCGAAATATGCGGTAAAGGCCCGGCAACGGGTAACACGATCAGCCACTCACATCGTAAGACCCGCAGGGTGCGAGCGCCGAACATTCAGCGCGTGCACGCCTACGTCGATGGTAACAAGCGGTGGATCAACGTGTGTACGCGGTGCATAAAGTCGGGGCGTGTGAAGAAAGTAGTGTAAGCACAGAGGGGATATGACCCTTGAAGTTGGTGCAACCGTCACCGGAAAGGTTATTAAAATAATCGCCGAGGGGGTATTGGTATCCCTCCCCGATGGCAAGACCGGCCTGATTCCCGTAACTCAGGGAACGGGGCGGTCTTATTTTTCGGCGGGAGAAGTGATTATAACCCGGATCACCACCCCGGAGGCGGAAGGCCGGTTCGAACTAGCGCTTGTTTCAGCGGAGATGAGCAGTAAACCTGCCGATCGATTCGAGCAGGAGGTCAGCCGACTGAACCATGTGCTCAAGCTGCACAGCCCGCAGGCTGAGGTGCGCCCACGCACCCGAGAGCCGCTGTGGGAAGAGCAACTAGAGAAGTGGATCACAAGCGTCGACCGTGGCCTGTCCCATCTCCGCAAGCACCGGGGAAAGCGGCTCAATGAAACGTTCTACAAGGAGGGGAAAGATTAACATGGCGAAAGGGGTAGCCGTCATCGATGAGGACAGGTGTAAGGGGTGCGGGCTGTGCATCGCCGCGTGCCCACAGCATGTTCTTGATTTTTCCGAGAAGATAAACAAGAGCGGATACAACTACGCATACATGAAATATCCGGAGAAATGCGTCGGGTGTGCGTTTTGTGCCATGACATGCCCGGACGTAGCAATCGAGGTATACCGTGAGAAGGTCGCAGCCTAGGGGGGAGCGATGGAAGAACGGAAATTAATGCGCGGGAACGAAGTGATCGCGGAAGCGGCAATCCGTGCCGGGTGTCAATGTTACTTCGCCTACCCAATTACTCCACAGGCGGAGCTCCTCGAACACATGGCCAAGAACATGCCGCGACTGGGACGTACGTTTGTGCAGGCGGAAAGCGAGCTTGGTGCGATCAACATGGTGTACGGTGCCGCCGCTGCTGGAGTACGGGCAATGACATCGTCATCATCGCCGGGGATCAGCCTGAAGCAAGAGGGGATCTCGTACATCGCCGGCGCAAATCTACCCGCGGTGATTGTGAATATGATGCGCGGCGGTCCCGGGCTCGGAGATATCGCCCCGGCACAGGGAGACTATTTCCAGGCGACGAAGGGCGGCGGTCACGGTGACTATCACATGATCGTCCTCGCACCGTCCACCGTACCCGAAGCAGGGGAGCTGACGATGCTCGCGTTCGATCTGGCGGACAAATATCGCACGCCGGTGATGATCCTCGCTGACGGAATGCTTGGTCAAATGATGGAGCCGGTGGCCCTCCCCGATCCAATCGATCCCGCGTCCCTTCCCAAAAAGGAGTGGGCGCTTACCGGGGCAAAAGGGCGTGACCCCAATATCATCCTGAGCTTCGATCTCGATCCCGAAGTGCTCAAACGGATGAATCTCGAATTACAGCGCAAGTATCGCGACATTGAGCAAAATGAGCTCCGTTACGAAGAGTACAAGACTGACGACGCGGATATCGTGATCGCCGCATACGGCACGGTCGCTCGCATTGCCAAAACGGTAGTGCGGATGGCGCGCGCCGACGGGATCAAGCTCGGCTTATTCCGGCCAATTACCCTGTGGCCATTCCCGTACGATCAACTGCGAACAGTGGCTGACCGCGTGAATACGATCCTCACCGTGGAAATGAGCGCGGGGCAGATGTGGGAGGATGTCCGGTTGGCTGTTGCCGAACGAGCGGACACCCCGTTCTACGGCGAGATGGGCGGTGTCGTCACTACCCCGAATAAGATCCTAAGCGAGGTGAAGAAATATGCCGGTTAATACGGAAAACATGATCAAGGTGTTCGGCCGGCCGAAGAGCATGACCGACGTCCGGTCGACTTACTGCCCGGGCTGCCATCATGGAATTCTAACGCGAATCATCGCCCAGACGATCGACGAACTCGGGATCGCCGACCGCACGGTGACGATCGCCCCGGTCGGGTGCGCGGTGTTCGCGTACCTGTGGTACAAGTGCGATGCCATCCAGGCATCACACGGGCGGGCAAGCGCAGTAGCGACCGGGCTCAAACGCGCTAATCCCAATTTGATCGTTGTCTCCTATCAAGGTGACGGAGATTTCGCCAGCATTGGGACAGCGGAGTCGATCCATGCCGCCAACCGCGGGGAGAACATCACCGTGATTTTCGTGAACAACCAAGTGTACGGAATGACCGGTGGTGAGATGGCGCCGACGACCCTTGTCGGTCAGCGGACAACGACCACTCCCGCAGGACGAGATCCAGGCTATTTTGGCTATCCGATTCGGTTCTCCGAGTTGATTGCCACCCTTGATGCGCCGGTGTACGTCACGCGTCAGGCGCTGTACGACACACGCCGGATCATGGACGCAGAAAAGGCGATCAAGAAAGCGTTTACCTATCAGGTGGAGGGCAAGGGCTATTCCCTCGTGGAGGTTCTTTCCACCTGCCCGACTAACTGGCACATGTCTCCGGTGGATGCCAATCGCCACGTAGCCGAAGTGGTGACAAAGGCGTTTCCGCTCGGTGATATGGTGGATAGGGGGTAATGATGGAACGCTCAGTTATTATTGCAGGATTTGGTGGGCAAGGGGTAATTCTCGCGGGAAAGATCCTGGCTCAGGCGGGGATGGAGCACGGATTGGAGGTCACATGGCTGCCATCCTATGGCCCGGAGATGCGCGGCGGCACGGCGAACTGCACCGTTGTCCTCTCCGATGCACCGGTTGGCTCCCCCATCGTGGACACTCCAACCGACCTCATCGCCATGAACCTTCCCTCGCTCGACAAGTTTGAGCCGATTGTGCTTCCGGACGGAACGATTGTAGCCAACAAGTCCCTGATCGATCGAGCGGTGCAGCGGTCCGATGTCCACGCGCACTTCGTCGACGCGCATCCGTTAGCAGAGCAGGCAGGAAGCGCGCGCGCGATTAACATGGTCGCTCTCGGTGCGTACGTTAAGGCAACGGAGATCGTGCCCCTCGACGTCGTAAAGCGGGCGATGGCGGATATGCTTACTGCAGGCGGGAAAGCGAAGTTCATTGCCATGAACGAGAAAGCCCTTGATGCCGGATACAACGCAATCTGAGGTGTTAATCGCGCGGGATGAGGTGTTCGCCGGACGTATCCTGCGGGTAGAGGTGGATACGGTTAGGCTCCCAGATGGGACACGCGCTACTCGGGAGGTGGTCCGCCATCCCGGCGCAGTGGCGGTGGTCCCGATCCTGCCGGACGGGCGAATCCTGCTCGTGCGCCAGTATCGCCACGCGGCCGGAAGGTCATTGTGGGAAATTCCGGCGGGAAAGCTCGACGTAGCTGGAGAATCTCCGTTAGAGTGCGCGGTCCGCGAGCTGCGCGAGGAAACGGGATACGCCGCTGATGATTGGAACGAGCTGTTTACATTCTACACCTCACCCGGGTTCACCGATGAGCGGATCGTCCTATTCGCCGCATTGGAGCTGACAAAAGTAACCGATCCGATCCCCGATGAGATTGCTGAGCAGGCGGCGTTCACCCGCCGGGATTTGCTCAACATGATTACCCGCGGCGAGGTCGATGACGGCAAAACAATTCTCGCCGTCGCGTGGCTATGGATGGAAAGCCACTGACTTCCCCGTTTTTTCGGTTTGGGAGGGAACCGGGGGGTGAGTACCGGTTCGCGGCGCGCGATCTTCCGGATAACATGCGCGTGTTCGGGTCCGGGCAGATCGGAGGAAAAGCGCGCGGTCTTCTGTACGTGATCAATCACCTGCGCCGCGGCGGTCGGCTTACCGACCGCGACGATCTCATCGGCTTTCCTGATTCATTCGTCATCACCACTGACGTGTACGACGAATTCATGACTACGAACCGGGTGGCAGAGGCGGTGCGGGCTCGCTGCGCCGGAGACATAACGACGGATGAGCTGCAGGCGCGTATCATCGCCGGAAGTTTTCCCGCCGCTGCCCGCGATGCATTGGCGAAATTTATCGCTGCCGAGCACCGACCGCTTGCCGTTCGGTCCTCATCGTTGATGGAGGACAGCCCAGACCATTCGTTCGCTGGAATCTATTTATCTGAATTCTTGGGAAATACCGGTGCCGATGACCACCGGTTGGAACAGCTTGTTCAATCGATCAAGCGTGTGTATGCGTCCACGTTTGGGCGTAACGCCCGTGCGTATAGAAAACGCCACGGTCTGCCGTGGGAGCGGGAGAAAATGGCGGTGTTAATCCAGAACATGATCGGCAGCCATTATCCGCACGATCTATTCTATCCGCTCATCGGCGGGGTCGCGTTTTCGCTCAATTTCTACCCGTGGAGCGACCGGCTGCGGCCGGAAGACGGTGTAGTGCGACTCGTGGTCGGGGTGGGAACGCGCGCCGTCGGTCGCGAATACGCGCGCGTATTCTCCCCGGTTTTCCCAGGCCTGCGGCCGGAGGGGGCGGATACAAAGACGATCATTCGTTATTCCCAGGAGACGGTGGACGTTCTCGATATGAATGCTGGCACTCTGAGACAGCGCAAGCTGCCCGAACTGGACAATCCATTGCTCGGCGAAGTGTGTTCGGTCGTCTCTGCGGACGGCACCTTGTACGAGCCGGTGGGCCGGCTGCCAGCAGGAGCGCGATATGTCGCTACGTTCACGCGATTTATCACCCGCAGTCACGTATTCCCGTTCACCCCGTTGGTGCGCGGACTCCTCACCGGATTGGAACGACTGTTCGAATTGCCGGTGGATATCGAGTTCGCGGTGAATTTCCCCACCGGGCACGCCGCACCCGGGCCCCGGTTCTATCTGTTGCAGGCACGTCCGCTCGGTGGGCGCCCTGAACACCGTCGTATCCATATCCCGGACGTACCACGCGACCGTATCCTTCTCAGTTGCAACCACGTGTTAGGAAACGGAAAACACGTGGGGATCAGCCATTTAGTGTTTGTCGATCCGCGCACGTACCGGTTCGATCGCGCTGCGGCCGCTGCCCGCCGCGTGGGCGAGATCGATCAACAACTGGAAGGAGGTCCGTATGTTCTCATCGGCCCGGGCCGTTGGGGGACAACCAACCCGCAGCTGGGGGTGCCTGTGCAATACGGGGAGATCGCGGGGGCGCGAGTAATCGTAGAGATGGCGACCGAGTCGTTTGCGCCTGAACTGTCGTACGGTACGCACTTTTATGCCGATATGGTTGCAAGCGGAGTTCTCTATCTTCCGTTTCGGGAGGAAGACGGTGACTGGTTTAACCGCGCGCTGTTGCAACGGTTCCCGGTGGTCGACAATCAGGACGGTGTGCTGCACGTATACGTTGAATCCGGACTCGACGCTTACGCGGATGGTGCCGGGAAACACGGGCTAATCGCGGTTGCCGCCGCCGGGGAATAATGGGAGACATCGAGCCCATTTTCTGGTATGCTAGGGGCAGGAATTTTTAATTACGCAACAAGGGAGGAGCAAGGAATGGCGGAAGTGGTACTTACCAAGGTGATGAAGAAGTTCGGTGACTTCACAGCAGTGAAGGGGATCGATCTGTTGGTCGAGGATGGGAAGTTCACCGTGTTGGTCGGGCCGTCCGGATGCGGAAAGACGACGACGCTGCGCATGATCGCGGGGTTGGAAGAAGTGACATCGGGGGAGATCAGAATTGGTGAACGGGTGGTGAATAACGTTCCCCCCAAGGACCGTGATATCGCGATGGTGTTCCAAAACTACGCGCTTTATCCCCATATGGATGTGTATAATAACATGGCGTTTGGGCTCAAGCTCCGCAAGCTCCCTAAGGACGAGATCAAACGCCGTGTCCACCAGGCAGCAGCTCTGCTTGGGATTGAGAACAAACTCAAGAGTAAACCGCGTGAGTTGTCCGGTGGACAACGGCAGCGAGTTGCAGTTGGTCGTGCGATCGTTCGTGACCCCAAAGTCTTCCTGTTCGATGAGCCGTTATCCAACCTTGATGCTAAGCTGCGCGTGCAGATGCGGACTGAACTCGAACAGTTGCATCATCGGCTTAAGACAACGACAATTTACGTAACGCACGACCAGGTGGAGGCAATGACCCTGGGAGACAAGATCGCGGTGATGCGCGACGGCGTAATCCATCAGTACGACTCTCCAAAACAGACCTACGATCACCCCGCTGATCGGTTTGTCGCTGGGTTTATCGGTAGTCCGGCGATGAACTTCCTGCCCGCCAAAGTAACGAGCGAGAATGGGAAAGTGTTTGTCGCCGGCGATGGGTTCCGGCTCCCGATTCCGGCCGAGAAGGCAGGTGATCTTCCCACCGAGGTCATTGTCGGAATCCGCCCTGAAGACCTCGACGGCCCAATCACCGATGGAAATATGGATGGCACCCTAGAGGCCACCGTTACCGTTACCGAACAACTTGGCAGTGAATTACTCGTCTACGCTACGTGCGGTAAGGAATCGATTGTCGCCAATCTCGACCCTCATCATGTAATCCACATCGATGACAAGATCCGCCTCAAGGTCGATCTCAACCGGATGCATTTGTTCGATCCCGAAAGCGACAAGACGATATTCTAACTGGAACAAGCAACTATGCCCCCGACGCGGGATGATGAACAGAGTCGGGGGCGGTTTGTTTACCTCTAGTGGACTATTTCCGAACACCTTACACCCATACTAATAGGAAGCTAGAGACCATCCTTATTATCAATGATGGTCTCTAACCGATGTTTCGTCCGGTTATTCTTTGTTACCAACCTTCTACCAGCTCTCTAGTAGGCACCAAACGCTTGGCGCACGTGGCGACGACTTAGGTAGGTAATAATGGCAATTGCCACAGCAAGCTGAAATAGACCTAAAGGATCACCGCTGGCCAAGGTAATTAGACCGCCAAGAGCACCAAGGGAATAGCCAACTATGGCAATGATCCGAGCCCAATTCTTTAGTCGAAGAAGGCCCACCGATATTGTAATGTTGAATACCATTACTCCGATTCCGATAGTTCCGTATAGCGCAGCTAGACTGGCATCTTGAAGAAACTGCACTGCTACCAACCCGATAATGCCCACAATTACTGCTCCGACTATGTTGAGGCCTGCCAGAAAAGTCACCCCGCCGGGGCGCCTCTGTTCGTAATTCGTAGCCCTCTCTTCCATTACCGCTTCTTTGAACTCTCCTTTCTCCAATTCGTACATTTACTCTGACCTCCTTATTTAATGTGGGTTTCATATTCATCTTAAAATTCGATCATCAAGATTCGGACACTTAGGCATCGAATTTGTGAGTAATGAGACAATTTTCCAAATAGTCATGATCTGCGTTGTGTTTGAGCTAATCGCACAATCATTTACGTATTGTCTAAAGTCAGTAAAAGGACTATATTGGTTACATGGGGCGCATCGTCCAAAGGAGGTGTATGGACGATGAGTAGAGTTCTTGGCGGGGTTTTCCTGATTCTGTCAGTGGTTGCAGCGTCCGTTCTTGCGTGCGCGCAACAGACGATTACTGTACCCGATGACTATCCCACCATTCAAGCGGCGATCCTGCATGCGCCAGGACATCGTTACCAGGCAGAGGGGTTGATAGAGCAGTGGT